>DASYBH010000363.1:0-4277 GCA_036500885.1 Candidatus Dormiibacterota bacterium | reverse complement strand
GAACCAGGTGGTCCGGATGCGCGCCACCAGGACCGAGAGGAGGAGGCTGAGGGCATTGACGGGCCGGGCGGCGGTCGCCTTCGCGGGCGCCTGCGGCGCCGGCCCACCGGCCGCCGCCGGTGCGGCCTCCAGGCGCTCCCGGATCCCGTCGGCCATCTGGGCCACGAGCCGTCTGGAGATGTCCTCCATCAGGCCGCGCCCGAACTGCGCCGCCCGGCCGGCGACGGTGAATTCGGTCGAGATGCGGACCGTGGAGCCCGTGTCGCTGGGCTCCACCGCCATCGCGGAACGTGAGCGGGCGGAGCCCTGGGCGGTCGTCTCCCGGCCGTCGGCCTCCAGGATCGCGGTCCGCCTGGCGTCGTCCCGCTCCGAGATCCGGGCCACACCGTTGTAGGCGACCGTCACCGGCCCGACCTTGATCCTGACCCTGCCCTTGAACGTCTGCGGATCGACCTGCTCGGCCATCTCGGCGCCCGGCATGCAGGCCACCACCTCGTTCACGTCGAGGAGGAAGCTGTAGACCCTCTCCGGAGGGGCCTTGACCTCGAAAGCGTTCTCGATCAGCACGGCTTCAGCCCACCGCTGCCTGGATGGTGGCCAGGAAGCGCTCCGGGTCAGCGGCGAACTGCCGCCGGCAGTCCGCGCAGCAGAAGTAGTAGTCGCGGCGCCGGTGGCTGGCGACGTGGACGGCGCCAGCCACCTCGACCGCCATCCCGCACACGGGATCGGTCGCGAACCCGGCCGGTCCGGAGGCGACCGCCGGCTGCCGGCGCTGGCGCCTGAGGGCCGCGATCTCGGCCACGGCCGCGAGCGCGATCTCCTCCTGGCTCGCGCCCCGGGCCCCCCCGGCGGGAGTCCGGACCCTGGCCAGCGCGGCCTCCTCGAACCCCCGCTCGCGGAGGCCCTCCAGCACGCTCCGCGCGCGCCGGCCGGAGGCGACCAGGGCCACGTCCAGGGCGGGGTGGGCCAGGGCGGCCGCCAGGGCCTCCTCGTCGTAGTGACCCATCGTGCAGACGACGGCCCAGGCGTCCGCTCCGGGCACGCCCAGGGACCCCAGCTCGGTCCGGGCGACCGTCCGCGCCCGGAAGCCGACCAGCTCCGCCAGCCGCGCCATCGTCTCGGCGGCCGGCGTCTCTCCGAAGACCAGGAGCACGGGTCGCGGCAGCTGGGGGTCGATCAGGATCTCCAGCGAGCCGCCGCTGGGACAGGTGGTGGCCATGGTCACGCGGCCCGGCTGGCGGGGCTCCTCGACCGCGGTGGCCGTGAGCCGGAGCACGCGCGGGCGCCCGTCGGCGAGCGCCCGCAGCGCCTCCTGGCGGACCGCCGGCTCGGAGCAGCCGCCCCCGATCCAGCCCGTCAGCGACCCGTCCTCGGCGATCACCGCCTTGTCACCCGGCCGGGCGGACGTCGGCGCCTCGCAGCTGACGACGGTGGCCAGCACGCAGGGCGTGCCGGCCGCGGCGAGGCTGGCGAGCAGCTCGAGCGTCTCCACGGCTACTCCGTCACACCCGCTGAGCGCAGCGCCGCCCAGACCTTGTCGGAGGTGACCGGCATGTCGATGTTTCGCGCCCCGAGAGGCGCCAGGGCGTCGATGACCGCGTTCACGTAGGCGGCCGGAGAGCCGACGGTGGCGGACTCGCCCACCCCCTTGGCGCCGATCGGATGGTGCGGCGAGGGTGTGACGGTCGCGAACGTCTCGAACCTGGGCGTCTCCCAGGCGGTCGGGAGCAGGTAGTCCATGAAGTTGGAGCCGATGCAGTTGCCGTCCTCGTCGAACGTGATCAGCTCGGTGAACGCGATTCCCCAGCCCTCGGTCAGGCCGCCGTGGATCTGGCCCTCCACGATCATCGGGTTGATGCGGACGCCGCAGTCGTCGACCGCCACCATCCGGCGGACCTTGACCTGGCCCGTGCCCCTGTCCAGGTCCACCACCACGGCGTAGGTGCCGAAGGGGTAGGTCATGTTGGGAGGGTCGTAGTAGGTGACGCCCTCCATGCCCGGCTCCAGGCCCTCGGGCAGGTTCGTGTAGGCCGCGAACGCGGCCTCCTGGATCGTCCTGGAGCGGTCCGGCGAGCCCTTCACGAAGAAGCGGCCGCGCTCCCAGACCAGGTCCTCCTCGGACGCCTCCAGCAGGTGCGCGGCGAGCTTGCGGGCCTTGTCACGCAGCTTGCGCGACACGACGGCGGTCGCCGCGCCCGCGACCGGCGTCGAGCGAGAGGCGTAGGTGCCCAGCCCGTAGGGCGTGTTGTCGGTGTCGCCCTCCTCGACCTGCACGTCCGAGGCGGGGATGCCGAGCTCCTCCGCCACGATCTGGGCGAAGGTCGTCTCGTGGCCCTGGCCCTGGGACTTCACGCCCAGCTTCAGGATCGCCTTGCCGGTCGGGTGGACGCGCAGCTCTGCCGAGTCGAACATGCGCAGGCCCATGATGTCGTAGTCGGCGCCGTGTCCCGCTCCCACCACCTCGGTGAAGCTGGCGAGCCCGATGCCCATGTACTCGCCGCGGGCGCGCTTCTCCGCCTGCTCCTGCTTGAGCTGAGCGTAGCCGAGCTTCTCCAGCGCCACGTTCATGGCGCCGTGGTAGTCGCCGGAGTCGTAGACCCAGCCCGTGGCCGAGTGGTAGGGGAACTGGTCCTTGCGGATGAAGTTCTTGAGCCGGATCTCGGCCTGGTCCATCCCGAGCTCGATGGCCGCGTTGGTGACCAGGCGCTCGATCAGGTACGACGCCTCGGTGACCCGGAACGAGCAGCGGTACGCGACGCCGCCGGGAGCCTTGTTGGTGTAGTAGCCGTCGGCCGCGATGTGAGCGGCCGGCATGTCGTAGGAGCCGGTGACGATGTGGAAGAGGCCGGCCTTGAACTTGCTCGGCTGGGCGTCCGCGAAGAAGGCGCCGTTGTCGCTGTCCAGCTTCACCCGCAGGGCGAGCATCCTGCCGTCGTTGGCGAGTGCCAGCTCACCGGTCATGTGGAAGTCGCGCGCGAAGCCCGTCGAGATCAGGTTCTCGGTTCGGTCCTCGACCCACTTGACCGGCCTGCCGATCAGGAGCGAGGCGGCCGTCGCGACCACGTAGCCCGGATAGACGGGCACCTTGTTGCCGAAGCCGCCGCCGAGGTCAGGGGAGATGACGCGGATGTTCTGCTCCGGCAGGCCGGCCACCAGCGCGAAGACCGTCCGGATCGCGTGCGGCGCCTGGCTGGTCATGTAGAGCGTGGCCCTCGCGGTGGCCGGGTTGACGTCGGCCAGGATCCCGCAGGTCTCCAGCGGCGATGGGTGCGAGCGCGGGTAGTGCGTCGACAGCGTCACCACCCTGTCCGCCCTGGCGAAGGCGGCCTCGGTGGCGGCCGCGTCGCCCGACTCCCAGTGGTAGATGTGGTTGTCGGTCTGCCCGTCCTTGTCGTCGCGGATCAGCGGCGCGCCCTCGGCCTTAGCGGCCTGCGGGCTGGTGACCACGGGCAGCACCTCGTAGTCGACCTCGATCAGACCGACCGCATCCTCGGCGGCGTACTTGCTCTCGGCGACGACCGCGGCCACCTCCTGGCCCTGGAACCGCACCTTGTCCGTCGCCAGCACTGCCTGGGTGTCGCCGCTCAGCGTGGGCATCCAGGCCAGGTTGTGCTGGGCCATCAGCTCGCCGGTGACGACGGCGACCACGCCCGGCGCCGCGCTCGCCGCCGCGGTGTCGATGGAGCGGATGCGCGCGTGGGCGTGGGGGCTCCTCAGGATCACCATGTGGAGCATGCCGGGGAGCGTGAAGTCGTCCAGGTAGTTGCCCCGGCCGCGGAGGAAGCGCCCGTCCTCCTTCCGCTTGATCGACTCGCCGATGCCGCCGTGCGGCTTGACGTCCACGCTCATCACCCAACCTCCGCCGGTACGGCCGCGGCGGTGGCGGCTCGCGCCTTCGCCGCGTGCTGGATCGCCTTCACGATGTTCATGTAGCCCGTGCAGCGGCAGATGTTGCCGCTGATCGCCCAGCGGATCTGCTCCTCGCTGGGGTCGGGGTTGGAGTCGAGCAGCGCCCTGCCGACCAGCATCATGCCGGGCGTGCAGAAGCCGCACTGGAGGCCGTGCTCCTCGTGGAAGCCGACCTGGATCGGGTCGAGCTCGGCGCCGTTGGCCAGGCCCTCGACGGTCGTGACGCTGCGCCCGTTCGCCTGGACCGCGAGCTGCGTGCAGGACTTCACCGGCTCGCCGTCCAGCAGCACCGTGCAGGCGCCGCAGCTGCTGGTGTCGCAGCCGATGTGGGTGCCGGTCAGGCCCAGGTTGGTGCGGATGAAGTCGAC
>DASYBH010000362.1:0-4208 GCA_036500885.1 Candidatus Dormiibacterota bacterium | reverse complement strand
GCCTCCGTGCTTTGACCTGCTCAGACCAGATCGCACGGCCCAACCCACTCCGGACAGAACTTCACGAGATCTGCTTAGCCCTTAGTCCGCCAGATGCGGTGCGAGGTGGATGTAGTGGACTCCCGACTCGCGGAACAGGCGGCGCCCCCTCTCCTGCAGGAACCGGCGCGTGGCCCGGCGCGTGCGCTCCATCAGGCCCTCGACGTGCTTCGGCTCCATGTCGATCCCGTCGCCAGGGCCCAGGACCGGACACAGCACCGTCACCCGGCCCCGGCCGCGCAGCCGCTCGAAGTCGGACAGCATGCGCTGGTGAAGCGACAGCTGCAGGGTGCGGCCCATCAGCTCCGACCAGCTGGCGGGCGGCCGCTGCAGCTCGCCCCCGGCCATCAGTTCGATGCCGACCACGTCGCGACAGCCCTCCGATACCGCAAGGGTGAGCGGCATGTTGTCGACGATGCCCCCGTCCAGGTACCCGGCGTCGTCGATGTGCACGGCGGGGAACACGCCGGGGATGGCGGTCGAGGCGCGCAGGGCCGGCAGCAGAGCCCCGTCCCGAAAGACGCGGACGCGGCCGGCGCGGACGTCGGTGGCCAGCACCGCCAGCGGCACCCGCAGGCCCTCGAACGAGTCGATGCCGGTCAGCTGGATGGCGCGCTCGATCAGACGCGTGACGTTGGTGGCCGGCATCGCGGCCAGGCTCTCGCCACGGAGGCGGTTGAGCACGATGCCGAGGGGATGGACGCGGAACACGTCCTGCGCGAGCCTCGAGAACCAGAGCTCCCGCAGCATCGCGGCGCCCGCCGCCGAGGGGTACGAGGCGAGCGTGGCCGCGTTCAGCGCGCCCACGCTGACGCCGATCAGACGCTCAGGCGGCTCGAGGCCGAACTCGAACAGCGCCTGGAGCGCCCCAACCTGAGCCGCACCACGGGCGCCACCGCCGCCCAGGACCCATGTGCGGCGCCGCCTCAGAGCATCCGGGAGCCCTCTTCGCAACATCGCCAAAAGATTGATCGCCTGAACACCGTCGCCGTTTCAGTAGGTGATGACGGAGTGGACCTCGCAGCCGTCGAGCAGCTCGCGGCCCCTGAGCTCCGACAGCTCGATCAGAAACGCCACTCCGGCCACCTCCCCGCCCAGCTGCTCGACCAGCTCGACGACCGCCCTCGCCGTCCCGCCGGTCGCGATCACGTCATCGACGACCAGGACCCGCTGGCCCGGCGCCACCGCGTCCTCGTGGATCTGGAGCACCTCGTCGCGGTATTCGAGCGTGTAGGACACGCTCCGCGTCCGCCCGGGCAGCTTGCCCTGCTTGCGCACGGGAATGAACCCGGCGCCCAGCCTGATGGCCATGGCGGCGCCGAACATGAAGCCGCGTGCCTCCATGGCCGCGATGAGCTGGATCTCGCGGCCCTCCCACGGCTCCGACATCCTGCGAACGGCCTCCTTCAGCGCGTCCGGATCACGCAGGAGCGGCGTGATGTCCCGGAACAGGATCCCGGGGATGGGAAAGTCGGGCACGTCACGGATGTAGTCGGTGAGATTCATGAAACCGCGACTCTGAAGTATTCCAGAGTGCGGCGGAGTCCTTGCTCCATCGGCATCCTGGGCTGCCACCCCAGGATACGCCGAGCCCGCCCGGTGTCCGGGCGGCGCTGGCGGGGATCGTCCTGGGGCAGCGGCCGGAACTCGATGGTGCTGGAGCTGCCGGTCACGCGCCTGACGATGGTGGCCAGCTCCAGCATGGTCACCTCGTCCTGTGAGCCGATGTTGAACGGCATCGGGTCCCCGCAGTCGAGGACCGCGAGGGCGCCGGCGACCAGGTCGTCGACGTAGCACAGGCTGCGGGTCTGGCTGCCATCGCCGTAGACGGTGAGCGGCTCTCCCGCGATGGCCTGGGTGAAGAAGTTGGGGATCACGCGGCCGTCGTCGAGTCTCATCCGCGGCCCGAACGTGTTGAAGATCCGGATGATGCGCGTGTCGAGGCCGTGCGCGCGGTGGTACGCCATCGTGAACGCCTCCGCGCAGCGCTTGGCCTCGTCGTAGCAGCCCCGCGGACCGATCGGGTTGACGTTGCCCCAGTAGCCCTCGGGCTGCGGGTGCACGAGCGGGTCGCCGTAGACCTCGGAAGTGGAAGCCAGCAGGAATCGGGCGCCCTTGGCCTTCGCCAGCCCGAGCATGTTGTGCGTGCCCAGCGTCCCGACCTTCACGATCTGGATGGGCATCGAGGGGAAGTCGATGGGTGAGGCCGGCGACGCGAAGTGCAGCACGGCGTCGACGGCGCCCTCGACCTCCAATGGTTGGCTCACGTCGTGCTGGACCAGCTCGAACCGCGGGTCGTCCTTCAGGTGGCACACGTTGCCGGCCGAGCCTGTGACCAGGTTGTCCAGGCCCAGCACCTTCCAGCCGCGCTCCAGCAGGCGGTCGCAGATGTGCGACGCGATGAAGCCGGCCGCTCCCGAGACTACGGCTCGCGGCACTCCCCCAGCTCCCAGTTCAGTTGCGACCGATGCCGCGGTACACGAAGCCCAGGCGGCGCATCTCTTCCGGGTCGTACAGGTTGCGCCCGTCGACCACCACCGGCCGGCGCATCAGCCGCTTGATCTTCAGCATGTCGAGCTGCTTGAACTCGTTCCACTCCGTGACGAGGACGATGGCGTCCGCGCCCCTGGCGACGCTCTGCGCGTTCCGGCGGTACTCCACGTCGGGCAGGAGCAGCTTGGCCCGCTCCATGGCCGCGGGATCGTAGGCCCGCACGACCGCGCCCTTCTTGATCAGCGCCTGGGCGATCTCGACGCTCGGCGCCTCGCGCATGTCGTCCGTGTCGGGCTTGAAGGCCAGGCCGAGCATGCCGACGACCTGCCCGCGCAGGCTCCCCAGGCACTCGCGCAGCTTCTCGACGGCGAGAGTCCGCTGGTCGCGGTTGATGTCCATCACCGCGTGCAGGAGCTCCGGGTGGTACTCGTACTTCTCCGCGATGGCGGCCAGCGCCTTCACGTCCTTCGGGAAGCAGGAGCCGCCGTAGCCGATCCCGGCGCCCAGGAACTGCGGGCCGATCCGCTTGTCCATGCCCATGCCCTCGGCCACCAGCTTGGCGTCGGCGTCGACCCGCTCGCAGATCCGCGCGATCTCGTTGATGAAGGAGATGCGCGCCGCCAGGAAGGCGTTCGACGCGTACTTGACCATCTCGGCCGTGTAGAGGTTGTAGATCAGGATGGGGGCGCCCAGCGTCTCGTACAGGCGCGCGACCTTCTCGGCCGCCTCCCGCTTGTGGGCCCCGATGACGACGCGGTCGGGGTGCATGAAGTCCTTCAGCGCCGACCCCTCGCGCAGGAACTCGGGGTTGGACACGACGTCCACCGGGAAGTGGCCGTTGAAGCGCCGGATCATGTTCGACACGACGTCGCCCGTGCCGATCGGCACCGTCGACTTGTTGATGACGACGAGCGGCCCACTGAGGTTCTGGGCGATCGAGCACGTGGCCTGCTCGACGTACGCCAGATCGGCCTCGCCGTTCTCCCCCTCCGGCGTGGGGACGGCCAGGAAGGCGAACTCCGCCTCCGGGATCGCCTCGGCGTACGAGGTGGTGAACTGCAGGCGGCCGGCACGCGCGTTGCGCTCGACCAGCTCGTGCAGGCCCGGCTCGTAGAAGTGCACCTGATGGCGCTTGAGGTTTCGCACCTTGGTGGCATCGATCTCGACCACGCGGACATCGTTGCCCAGGTCGGCGAGGCAGGCGGCACTGGTCAGTCCGACGTACCCGGCTCCGACCACAGCGATACGACTCATAGCGAACGCATTATGCCGACGCCTGCCGGCAGGACGCCTGCGCACGCTCGGTCAATGGATTGGGTCACTCGGGAGCCGGCGCCCCATTTTGCCCAGACGGATTGGGGCTCAGGGCCCGCTCGTAGGCGTCGATCGTGGCCGCTGCCGTCGCGCGCCAGGAGTAGCCCCTCGCCCGCGCCAGCCCCGCCTCGCGAAGCCGGGCGGCCACCTCGGGCCGGAGGACCACGTCCGCGGCAGCCCGGCCGAGCGCGTCCGCATCACCGTCCGGCACCAGCACTGCTGCGTCGCCCGCCACCTCGGGCAGGCTGGAGTTGCGGTAGGCGACGACCGGGCAGCCGCATCCCATGGCCTCGAGCAGCGGCAGGCCGAAGCCTTCGTAGCGGGACGGGAAGACCAGGCAGCTGGCGGCCGAGAGGAGGTCG
>DASYBH010000361.1:0-16929 GCA_036500885.1 Candidatus Dormiibacterota bacterium | reverse complement strand
GTGCCTTGACGGCTGTTAAGCAACTTGCTATAAGAGAGGGGTCATATTTTCGGATATGCACAGGCCCGGCGATCAGCCGCCTGATCGGTGAGGGTCCTGGCCCGCCTCCGAAGCGGACGCGGCCCGGTAGTGGGGGGGATGCCCGACCCCGGTCGGGATTATTGGTCCGTCTGACTGGCGGAAGCACGCGTCGTGGGGGTACGCGTGGCTCAGACGGAACCGTTGCGCGCGGGGCGCTGGCGGCGAGGGTGCCGCCAGCACCCTCGCCGGCCAGACCTCTACTGATTCAGAGCCAGCGGCGGCGGCCCGGGTAGCGGCGCGGAACTCCGCTCCAGCCCGAGCGGGCCACCAGGCGCAGGATCGCCAGCAGGATGGCGGCCCCGATGAAGGCGACGACGACCTGCCCGAGAACGGACTCGGCCGGAATGGCGAGCGGCGTCAGGACGTAGGTGGTCAGGAAGCCGCCCAGGACCAGGAACCCGAGCAGGCCGCCGAGGACGCCCACCACGATGTCACCGACGACGCCGTACCCATGTCCGGCAACCACGTGCGTGGCCAGGAATCCGGCCACGAGCCCCACCAGGATGATCAGCAGCAGGTGATCGAGAGTCATGGCTCTCCTTTCCTCCCATTTGATTGACCAAAAGTTATAGCGATAGTATCACGATGGCCTCTGCGCCTTGCGCTAAGGTCACCCGTGATCATGGCTGGGTCCACGCTGATGGTGCGCCGCCTCGACGGACGGCACGCACCGCCGCGGAGTGGTCGTCACCGCGCCTGCCGGCAGGGTTTCGCCAGGCCGACCTCACCGCGGCCGTGGAGACCCTCGAGCGGCTGGAGGTCGAGTGCAGGCCGCCCGGCCACGTCGACCGGGAGCAGGTGCTGCAGGTGGTCGCGAACGGTTCGTTTCGGCGGCTGGTCGCCGGCGAGCTGATCGGACCCGTCCTCACCGCCGCCTCGAGCCAGGTCGAGGAGGAGGCCGGCGGCGGCCCGGCCGGCGCCTGCATCGTGGTCCTGTGGCAGGGCGCGCCGCTCTGGCCGGCCGGGCCCTGGATCGCGGACATCTTCGTGACCTCGACGCGCCAGGGGCAGGGCCTGGGCGCGGCGCTGCTGAAGCGCGCGATCGCCGCGAGCGCCGCTGCGGGCGCGACCCGGATCGGGCTGAACGTCACGAACGGGAACCGCGCCAGAGCCCTCTACGAGCGGTTCGGGTTCGAGCCGCGGTGACGCTCCTGTAGATTCCGGGAGGGGCTGAGGTAGCATCATGGATTCGCCGACGGCCAAGAGGTGAAGTCAGAGCCCATGCGACGATCCGAGTCCACGCTTCGCGAGCCGCCGGCGTTCTCGCCGAAGGTCCTCTATGCGATTGACGCCTGGTCGAGCGACGAGGAGGTGCACGACGTCGTCGAGCTGGTCGCGATCGCCAGAGACGCCGTCGAGGCGGGCGGTGGGCATTGTCTCCGCGACTGCCTCGTCGAGTTTCCGAATGGCGCCGTCACCCTCGTCCTGATCCTCGCCGAGTCGCACCTGAGCATACACACGTGGCCGGAGGAGAGCCTGGTGGCCATCGACCTCTTCAGCTGCGGACGGATCGATGGCGACGCGGTCATCCGGGAGCTCACATCGCGCCTGCGCCTGCGTGGCGTCAGCACTCGACGGATGGAGCGCGGCGCGGACGCGACGCCGGTCGACGGAGTTGGATGACCAGGCGGCCGGCGTGCTCTCGCGCGTTGCGGCCGCCGTCGGCCTGCGCGAGGGGCCGGCCGGAGTCGAGGACCTGCTCCGTCAGATCCACCTGCTGGGACCGACCGCCACCAGGGAGCTGAGCCGGCGGACCGGCCTGCCCGTCCCGCTGGTCACCGCCACCGCAAACGAGCTGCGAGAGGCTGGCCTGCTCGCTCGCACCCGCCCGGCCGAGCTGAGTGACTCCGGCCGGCGCCTGGTCGCGCTGCTGGGCGCCCCCGCGGTCACGCTGCAGGCAACGTGCCCTCAGTGCGGCGGCGCCGGAGTCGTCGTGCCGCAGGCGCTCGACCAGCTTCGCGAGCGCCTCGCGTCCATCGTGGCCGGGGCGCCGCCGGCGGACACGACCATCGACCAATCGCACTGCACGCCTGAATCCAAGCTTCGGCGCGTCACCTACCTGCTGGAGGCGGGTGCACTGGCGGGCAGGTCCGTCCTGCTGCTCGGCGATGACGACTGCATCGCGACCTGCATCGGGCTGGTGTGCCGGACGGTCGACGTCGGGCTGCCCCGGCGCCTGACGGTCGTCGACGTCGACAGCAACGTCATCGAGTTCAACCGGTCGCAGCTCGACGGGCTGGAGACGCGGGTCGAGCTCCTGGTGCACGACCTGCGCCGGCCGCTGCCCGACGAGCTGATCGGAGGGTTCGACGCGGTCCTCACGGATCCGCCGTACACGCTTGCGGGCGCGGAGCTGTTCCTATCGCGAGCCGCCTCTGGCCTCAGGCCCGGGCCGGGCGGGCAGGTGTTCCTGTGCTTCGGTCCGAAGTCCGCCGGCGAGACGGCGGCGCTCCAGCACTCCCTGACCGGCATGGGGTTCTCCATCCATGGGCTCGTTCGCAACTTCAACGAGTACCTCGGTGCATCCGTACTCGCCGGCACGAGCCACCTGTATCACCTCGTCACCGGCGCAGGCGTCACGGCCGCGGTGAGCGGTGACTTCGACGGCCCGCTCTACACGGGCGACCACCGTCCCCCGCTGCGTGCCTACCGCTGCCGCGGCTGTCACTCCATCGTGCCGGTGGGACCCAGCGAGCGGTGGGCGACGATCCGGGACCTCCAGCGCGCCGGCTGCCCGAACTGCGGCGGCAGCACGTTCCGGCCGGAGCGGGGGCCCGGCCACCATCGCAACCGCGCAGCGGCAAGCCCCTAGACAGATGATTTTCGAATTGGTCTGAAGCACGAAGCCACGAAGAGCACGAAGACGCACGAAGGCCCTGGAGGTCAGCCTCAGCGCTCCAGCCGATGCCCAGATCCCCTATTCCTTCGTGCGTCTTCGTGTCCTTCGTGGCTTCGTGCTGCAACTCATTCAAACAATCGCCCGCCCGAACGTTCACCACCTTCCGCTAGGGCACTGCACGTCTAACGGGGGCTGGTGTGGGCCGTCACGTAGTCGGCCAGGGTACCCAGGCTGTCCAGGCAGTCCAGCTCCAGGTCGCCGGCGGCGACGTCGACCCCGAACTCCTGGTTGATGCGACCCAGCAGCACCATGCCGGTCAGCGAGTCGAGGTCGAGCCCGGCGCGGAAGAGCGGTGTTTCGGCCGGGATGCCGACGAGCTCGGCCGGATCGCTCCCCAGCACGTCGGCCAGCAGCAGACGAAGGCGGCGATCGACCTGGTCTCCAGCGCTCATCCGGTTTCGCGGGTGCTGAGCCGCAGCCAGCCGGGATACGTGGGAAGCTCTCCGGAGAGGTCGAGGCCGAGGACCGCGGGTCCGGCTGACGTCTGCTCCGACGGAGCGCTGACTCGGCGAAAGCCGAGCTGCTTGAGGAGCACGCCCAGGGGCACGTTCTTGCCGTTCGACCGGTAGAGGGTCAGCACGCGCCGCATGCCCGACCGCCGGGCCTCGTCCATCACCCAGCGCAGGATGGCCGGGGCCATGCCGCGGCCCTCGACCCGACACGAGATCGCGAGCAGCGCGACCAGCCAATCGCCGGTGCCGGCGGCCTCCCGATCGACCACGCTCATCCCCACGACGCCGTAGTCGCCGAAGCGGTCCACCAGGCGGGCGCGGCACACCAGCCAGCGCGGATCGCTCAGCCACAGGGCGACGTCCTCGGGCCGGCATCGCTGGCCGGCCGAGTTCAGGCGGTGGGTGCGTTCTCCGAGCTCGACCAGCCGCGCGTAGTCGGCGGGGCCGGCGGGCCCGACCTCCAGCCGCATCTCGCACCACTCGAAGAAGTCCTGCTGGCTGCCGGCGAACCCGCGCTCGACCGCTCGCCGTCGCTCCTCTTCGCGGTAGAGCTGCGGACGCCGGCGGGCCTCGTCCGTCAGCTCCCCGGCCGCGGCGGCCGGGTCGCTCAGCGCCGCTTCGAGCTCCCCGGTCGACAGGACCGCGACGTCGGGAAGCAGGTGCCGCACCTCGGCCCTGGCGAACGGATCGTCGTCGACGAACGCAAGTGACTCGATTCCGATGTTGAGCTGGCCGGCGATGTGCCGCAGCGCCGTGCTCCTCGGCTCCCAACCGATCTGGGGCGCGACGAACCGGTCACCGAGGAGCGGATGATCCCTCAGCACGGCTGCCAGGCCGGGATCGGTGCGGCTCGCGATGCTGTTGGGGATCCCTCTCCGCTCCAGCTCCGCCAGCAGTCGGAGGACCTCCTCGCGAGGCTCGGGCAGCTGGTCGCTCTCGATCGCCACTCCGCGCCAGACGGTGTCGTCCAGGTCCCACGCCACGCACTTCACCGATCGGATCATCCCTGCTCGGTTCCTTCCACTACCGGTACCTCGTCCAGGTCCTGGCTCCCCACCAGCCGTCGCCTCATCGTCAGGTGCTGGACGTGAAAGCGGAACTTGCGGTAGACGAGCCGCATCGGGACGTTCGAGACGTTGACCTTGCCAACGACCTCCTCGGCGTCGCCCGCTCGCGCGAAGTCGATGCCGCGCTGGAACAGGTCGTCGGCGACGGGACTGCCGACGGCCTCCGGCGCCAGCGCCAGGGAGCGGAAGTTCGCATAGCGAGCCCCGGTGGTGAAGTTCTGGTTGAGCGAGACCCAGAGCCAGCCCAGCAGCTGGTGGCTCCGCTCGTCCTCCGCCACCAGCATTCCCTCGGCGTCTCGGGCCATCGCCTTGGCCAGCCGCTTCCGGTGTGCGGCGAGATCGACGATCGGATTGTCTGGGAACGAGTTCTGTGCGATCTGCGCCTCGAACCGCGCCAGGGCGTCGAGATCCCTCTCCTCAGCCTGGCGGACGCGGTAATGGACGGTGCAAGACATGATCCCCTGCAAAAGAGGCCCGGGGTCAGCCGGTCCCAAGCCACCCTCGGACGAAGAGTATAGGGGGACCGGTGTTCAGCCTCCCGAAACCGGTCCCACGACCCCGCGCGTGGGCCAAGCCGGCCTCTGCCGGCGGCAGATGACCTCTTGCATGGACGTGGTCTCTGTGCCGCGGGGGTGGGCGGCATGTGAGACTGAGCCGTGGAGATGCGCGGCTGATGGCGATCCATTCGGTGAACCCTGCAACCGGGGAGCGGCTCGCCCTCTTCGACGAGCAGACTCCCGCCGACGTCGAGCGTGCGCTCGCGCGGGCGTGGGAGGCGCGCGACGTCTGGCGTGACACGCCGGTGAGCGCGCGCGCGTCCCGCTTCGCCGAGCTGGCCGCGTACCTGCGGCACGACCGGCCGCGCCTCGGCGCCCTCCTCACGTCGGAGATGGGCAAGCCGATCGTGGAAGCCGAGGCGGAGGTCGAGAAGTGCGCGTGGACGGCGGATTGGTTCGCCCAGCACGCCGAGACGATGCTGGCGCCGCGGCCGGTCGCCAGCACGGCCACGACGAGCTACGTCGACTTCCGGCCGCTGGGCGTGATCCTGGCGGTCATGCCCTGGAACTTCCCGCTCTGGCAGGTCTTCCGCGCGGCGATCCCGGCGCTGATGGGCGGCAACGTCATGCTGCTCAAGCACGCGTCGAACGTGCCCCAGACGGCGTTGGAGGCCGGGCTGGTGTTCCGGCGATCCGGCTTCCCGGAGGGCGTCTTCCAGACGCTGCTCGTCGGCAGCGGCGCCGTCGAGCAGGTCATTCGCGACCGCCGCGTGGCCGGCGTGACGCTGACGGGCAGCGAGACGGCCGGCGCCCAGGTGGCGGCGGTCGCGGGCTCGGCGCTGAAGAAGACGGTCCTGGAGCTCGGCGGCTCGGACCCGTTCATCGTGCTGGAGGACGCGGACGTGCCGGCGGCGGCGCGGGTGGCGTGCCGTGCGCGCAACCAGAACAACGGCCAGAGCTGCATCGCGGCGAAGCGCTTCATCGTCGTCGAGGCGGTCGCGGACGAGTTCGAGCGGTGCTTCGGGGAGGCGGTGGCCGCGCTCAGGGTGGCCGACCCGATGGACCGCGACACGGACGTGGGACCGCTGGCCAGGGGCGACCTCGTGGCGGATCTGGAGCGGCAGGTCCGGGAGTCCGTGGCGCTGGGCGCTCGCCCGGTGGTCGGCGGTGGGCGGATCGACCGCCCTGGCTTCTACTTCCAGCCGACCGTCCTGACCGGCGTGACGCGCGAGATGCCGGTCTTCCGCGAGGAGACGTTCGGCCCGGTCGCCGCGGTGATCAGGGTGCGCGACGAGGCTGAGGCGCTGGCGGTGGCCAATGACTCGGACTTCGGCCTCGGCGCCGCTGTCTGGACCGGCGACGTCCGTCGGGGCAGGCGCCTGGCCCGCCGCATCGAGGCGGGCGCGGTGTTCGTGAACGGGATGGTGGCCTCGGACGCCAGGCTGCCCTTCGGCGGCGTCAAGCGCTCCGGCTACGGTCGCGAGCTCGCCGAGTTCGGCATGCACGAGTTCCTCAACGTGCAGACCGTCTGGGTCGGGCCGGCGCGCTCCTAGCGCAGGCCGGTCTCTGATGGCGGTGGAGGTGATCATGCCGGCGCTGGGCGCGGCCCACGACGCGGGGGCGGGCCGGCTGGTGCGCTGGTTGAAGCGTGAGGGCGACCTCGTCTCGCACGGCGAGCCGCTGCTGCAGGTGGAGACCGAGAAGGCGGTGGTCGAGGTGGAGGCGCCGGGCTCCGGCGTGCTGTCCGGCATTCGCGTGCGGGAGGGCGAGCAGGTGGCGGTGGGCACGGTTCTGGCCTACCTGCTCGCGCCGGCGGCGCACCCCCGGGCTGGCGGCGTCTTCCGGGCGATGGCCGAGCGCGCGGCCAGGAGCTGGCACGACGCGCCGCACCTCTTCCTGATCCGCGAGGTCGATTGGAGTCAGCTGATCGTGGCCGGCGCGCGTCAGCCGCCCGGCGTGACCCAGACGGACCTGCTGGTGCGCCTGGCGGCCGTCGCTCTGGCCGAGCACCCGGCCGTCAACGGGGGCCGGGACGATGTGAACGTGGCGCTCCCGATCGCCACTGAGGACGGCCAGCTCGCGCCCGTGATCCATGGCGCCGAGCGACTGGACCTGGCGGCGCTGGCCGCCCGCCGGACCGAGCTGGAGGAGCGTGTGCACCAGGGCGGCCTGCGGGCTCAGGATCTGACCGGAGCCACGTTCACCATCAGCGACCTTGGCCGGTATGGCGTCGACGCGTTCCTGCCGATCCTGGCGGACGGCCAGGCGGGTGCGCTGGGCGCCGGCCGCGTCAGCGACCGCGTGGTGCCCGTCCACGGCCGGCCCCAGGTGCGCCCGGTGGTGACGCTGACGCTCGCGTGCGACCACCGCGCCGTCGACGGACCCACGGCCGCGCGATTCCTGGGCGAGCTGGCCGGCGCGCTCGAGGAACCGGTGGGCCGGCTGTAGACGCAAGGGGAGGCCGGGACCCCCCTATTCGCCGCCGGACCATCATCTTCACAGGCTGGGTTGACGCGATTCCCGTGCGGCAGTAGTCTGGGCCCGCCCCCCAAGGGAGGGTGGGGGCGGGGCTGATCTTCTGCTGGGAGCGGCATCCACTCCACACTCGGGCAACCCCATGTTCTCGGCCTATCCGATGTTCGGGGTGAACCCTGAGCCTGAGGTCAGGCGCCGAGGCCCTGGCCGTGCCAGGCGGCGACCAGGACCGCCGCCATCTCGCGGGCCGCGATCTTCCAGCCGGCCGGGGCGTCCCGCCAGTCGAACCCGCCGGAGGCCACCCGGCTGGCGCCGGCGCGGTGCTCCGGCAGCACCAGGAGGCCCCTCGCGTGCGGCACGTACGCTTCCAGCGACGCCACCTCGAGGCGCGAGGCCGCCGTCATCCTGTTGACCACGAGCCAGGTGGGCACGTTCTCCTGCCGCAGCAGCGAGGCGGCCTCGGCGACCAGGCTCGCGGTCGACGGGTCGCCGTCCGTGACCAGGAGCACCTGGTCGGAGGAGCGCAGCGCGGCTCTGGCGCTGGCGTCGTGCAGGCCGGTGCCGCAGTCCAGCAGCACCATCCCGACCAGGTCCTGCAGCCGCCGGATGACGCGGGTGTAGGCGCTCTCGTCGAGGCGTGCCATCCGCGCCGGGTCGCCGGGGACGGGAAGCACCATCAGCCCGTGCACCGCCCTGCCCAGGTTGGCGTCGAGCGCGGTCACGGTCAGCTCCGGGCTGTCCAGGACCTCCAGGAGGTCGTCGACGAACACGTCGTGGCCGGGCGCCAGGCTGCGTCCGAGGGAGCCGAAGTCCGGGTTGGTGTCGACGGCGACGATGCGGTCGCGGCGCAGCAGCGCGAACAGGGTGCCGAGCAGGACGCTGACCGTGGTCTTCCCGACGCCGCCCTTCGGGGACATGACCGCGATCGTCACGCAGCGCGTGAGATGGGGCGCCTGGATGACCCCCTCCAGTTGATGGCGGTAGCCGCTGTCGCGCCAGCGTTGCCGGCTGCGCTCGACCGCATTGCGGCGACGTGCCACCATCAGCTGCGCCGGGGGCACGAACGTCCCGGGCGCGGGCCGGGGAAGTGGCGCCGGCGCCGTCGCGTGGTCGAGGGACACGAGCGCGGCGACGGTGCCGGCCAGGCGGCGCAGGAGGTGCTGCCGCTCGGGCAGCGCGGCGAGCGTCCGCTGACGCGGCAGCAGGAAGTCGTCGGCGCTGACGGGGGCTCCGCCGTCCGTCAGCAGTGCCGGGGGCTGCGAGCCGGGGGTCGGCGCCAGCGGCCAGTCCTCGACCGGCTCCAGCTGCAGCATCGCGCCCCCGTCGATGCCGAGATCGCGCAGCGTGGTGGCACCGTCCAGCGGCTCGCCGCTGGCGAGGCGCACCATCCAGGCGATCTGGCTCGCCGCGGCGGCGTCATCGGCCTCGAAGACGACGCCCAGGAGCTGGGGCACGAGCTCGGCGACCGGCCTGTCGGCGGCAACCTCGGCCTCGACCCGCCGCTCGGCCAGGCGCACCGTGACGCGCACGACCGCCGGGTCCGTGCTGCTGCGGGCAGCGCCGGATCCTTCGTCGGTGGTCGCCATTGCGCTGGGGGGCGGTCCTTCCACGGTCTGAGGGAACTCTACTCGGCTGGCAGTCCAGCATCAGTTGTGGAACGCCACGGCACCCGCGGCGCGCCGCCCGTGCCGGTGGTCCCGAAGCAGATGCCGGGCAGCGGCCCTACTGGATGTGTTCCAGGCCGAGGACGATCGCGATCGCCTGCGAGCGCGATCGGGCGGCCAGCTTGTCCAGGATCCGGGCCACGTGCTTGTTCACCGTGTTGGGGCTGATCGACAGCCGCGTCGCGATCACCCGGTTGGAGATGCCCGTCATGAGCAGCGCCAGGACATCCCACTCCCGTGCCGTCAGGCCGGCCTCGTGGGATCGCGCCGACGCCCATGGCGGCACGTCTGCGTCGTGCGGACCCCGCCGGGGCGCCGGCTCGGCCTCCGTCGCGTACGCGATCGCCTCCTCCATGCCCATCGCTGCTCCCCGTGCCGCGGCGGCCGCCACGGCCGCGGCCGGCAGCACCCGGCGGCAGTTGGCCGTGGAGGCCTCGACGCGCCGGCGCCAGTGGGGCGCGGCGGCGGAGCCGGACCGCGTCCGCAGCGTGGCGGCGGCCGACAGAAGGTTGAGAGCCCGCTCGGGCTCGGAACGGATGGCCGCGAGCCGGGCGAAGCCCTCCAACCGGTAGGCGACGCTGGCCACGTCGTTGAACCGGGCCAGCACCGCGAGGCTGAGCTGCAGGTGCGAGCGCGCCGTCTCGTGGTCGCCCAACTCCAGCGCGAGCTCGCCCTGGACCCCGATGGACGTCGCCAGGCCCCACTCGTCGTTGGCCTGCCTGGCGAGCGCCACGCACTCGTCGCAGCGGATCCTCGCCTCGTCGTAGCGACCGGCGGCGATCGCGACCAGGGCCAGGCTCCCCAGCGTGCGGGCGGTCTCGAAGCGGTCACCCCGGCGCAGCTGGATGTCCAGCGCTTCCTCCAGGCACTGGTTGGCGCGCCGGTAGTCGTCCAGCGAGAGCAGCGCCAGGCCCAGGGCTCGCAGGGTGCGCGCCGTGCCGGCCTCGTCGCCGATCCGGCGCTGGATCTCGAGCGCCTCGGTCAGGAACGCCTGCGCCGCTCCGCAGTCGCCCTGCCGGTAGACGATCTGCCCGGCCCCATACAGGGCTCGTGCCCGGAGCGCGGGGTCGCCCGGCGGCCCCTGGAGGGCGCGTTCGAACCACCGCCGGCCCTCAGCCAGGTTGGACTCCGTATGCCACAGCCACGCCATGCCGCCGACGATCCGGACCGCCAGCTCGGGCTCGGCCTGCAGGCTCCACTCCAGCGCGGCGCGGAGGTTCTGGCTCTCGGCCGTGAGCCGCCGTGCCCACTCCGCTGCCCTCGTCCGCTCACCCTCCTCCATCGACGCTTCGGCGAGTGACGCGAAGTAGGCGGCGTGACGGAGGCGCAGCGCCGCCTCCTCACCGGTGTCCGACAGCTTCTCGCTGGCGTACTGGCGCAGGAGCTCCAGCAGCCGGTAGCGCAGCTCGCGGGCGGCCGCCTCCGCCTGGACGAGCGACTTGTCGATCAGGCGGGCGAGGTTGTCCAGCACCTCGACCGCGGGCAGCGCCGCGTCCGCGCAGATGGCCCGCACCGCCTCCAGCCCGGCCAGCCCGGAGAAGACCGACAGCCGGTTGAACAGCACCTTCTCGCCGGGCGCCAGGCGTTCGTAGCTGCCCGCGATCGTGGCCCGCAGCGTCCGCTGGCGCGGAGGCAGCAGGTGGGACGCGGTGGTCAGGACCGCGAGCGCATCCTCCAGCTGCTCGGCGATCTGCTGGGCCGACAGCATCGTCAGCCGGCCGGCGGCCAGCTCGATCGCGAGCGGGATGCCCTCGGTCAGGTCGCAGATGCGGGCGACGGCGGGCGCGTTCTCCGTCGTGAGGACGAACGCCGGCTGGAAGGTGCGGGCCCGGTCGAGGAACAGCCGCGCCGATTCGTACTCGCTCAGCCGGGCCAGGTCCGCCGGAGGCTCGTCCAGCGATGGCGTCGAGAGCGAGGGCAGGCGCCAGGCCAGCTCACTCGGCACGCCCAGCGGCTGGCGGCTGCTGGCCAGCAGCTGGATCTCCGGGCACGCCCCGAGCAGCGCGGCCGAGAGCTCGGCGCACGCCTCCGCCAGATGCTCGCAGCTGTCCAGCACGATGAGCATCCTGGTCGAGCCGATCGCCTCCGTCAGGCTGGCGACCACGCCGATGTCGGGACGCTCCCGCACCCCGAGTGCCGCGGCCACGCAGCTGGCCACCAGGTGAGGGTCGGTCACGTCGGCCAGCTCGGCCAGGATGACGCCGCCTGCGTACTCGTCGATCAGGCGTTCGGCGACGGCCAGCGCGAGCCGTGTCTTGCCGGCCCCGCCGGCTCCGCACAGCGTGACCAGCCGGTGGTGCCCGAGGGCCTCCGTGATCTCCCGCAGCTCGCGCTCGCGGCCGACGAACGTTGTGAGCTGACGCGGTAGTCTGGCGCGCGCCCCGAACCCGACGAGCTCCGGCCCATCCATCAGCGTGAGCGCACCGCGGAGGCTCGTCTGCACAAGCGCCCTCGGTCGGTGAGTGGGCACCTCCCCGCTCGCTCCTGCCCGGCCAGCCAATTGGCCTACATCTTAGTGCCTGAGGCGAGAGCACATCGCCATCGAACGGCGATTGTAAGTCAGGCCGGCCTCGCCGGGATCCACCGACGCAGCGCAGCGATGTCCTGGGGGGCGCGTACCGATCTCGGCGACGGGCGACAATGAACGGGCGGTGACCCTCCATGCCCTGACCGAGCTCGCGCTGCGACCGTGGGGGCGGCCCATGGCCGGCCTGGTCCACCACCGGACGGAGGAGCGGCTCGTCGAGCTGCAGCCCAGCTTCCCGATGCCCGGGCCGAACCACGTGTGCCTGGTCCGCTGCGCGCCCGAGCGCGTCGGTCCGATGATTCGGGAGACGCGCGAGCTGATCGCCTCCCACGGCCTTCGAGCCATCTGGATCCTCGACCCGGACGCTCGGCCGTCCGATCTGCCCGACCGCCTGGCCGACCACGGCATCTCGCAGGTCGAGGAGCTGCAGGTTATGGTGCTGCCGGCGGGCGCCGAGCTCCGGCCGGCCCGCCCAGGCATCGAGATCGTTGACGCGCTGCGCGACGAGTCCACGTTCGCGGCGGCGGAGGCTGTGCAGGCGGCGGCCTTCGGCTCCGGCCCGGCTCCGCGCCAGCGAGACCGGTTCGAGGAGGGGCGCGCCGAGCCCGCGAGGCACTTCTTCATGGCGCTGGTGGACGGCGAGCCGGCCGGCGCCGGCTGGGCCACGGTCCACGCCGAGGGCGTCCAGCTGAACGGGGGCGCGGTGGCCCCGCGCTTCCAGGGCCGTGGCGTCTACCGGGCGATGCTCTCGGCCCGCCTGGACCTGGCTCGTCGCGAGGGGGCGCCCGGCCTCGTCACGCAAGCCCGGCCCGACACCTCGGCGCCCATCCTGGCCGGCCTCGGCTTCACGTGGGTCGGGCGCTGGGCTGTGTATAACGATGCGCCGATCTGACAGATGAGGGGGAGTAAGGAAGACGACTTGCCCCCCCTGACCCCCCGGCGGGGGAGGGGGGGAGTGGTCCGCGTCGGCATCGACACCGGGGGGACGTTCACGGACCTGGTGCTGCTCGACTCGGCCGGCCGGATGGCCCGTCTCAAGGTTCCGAGCACGCCGGCCGACCCGGCGCAGGCGCTGATCGAGGGGGTGCGGAGCGTCCTGGACCGTGTCCCGGGCGCCATGCCCGGGGCGGTCGCCCACGGCACCACCGTCGCCACCAACGCGATGCTCGAGGAGCGGTTCCACACCCTGGCGCTGATCACCACGCGCGGCTTCCGACACGTGCTCGAGATCGCGCGCCAGAGCGTGCCATCCGGCTACGGCAACTCGTACTTCTGGGTCAAGCCGGACCGCCTCGTGCCGCTGGAGCGTGTCTTCGAGGTGACCGAGCGGCTGAGCTTCCGCGGCGAGGTCCTGACGCCGTTCGACGAAGCCGGCGCCCGCGCGGTCGCTCGCCAGCTGCTGGCGCTGGGGGTCCGCACGGTGGGCGTCTGCCTCATCCACGCGTACGCCAATCCCGCCCATGAGCTGCGGATGCGGCAGATCCTGCTGGAGGAGACCCCCGACCTGGTCGTCTCGATCTCCAGCGAGGTCTGGCCCGAGTACCGCGAGTACGAGCGCACCGTCACGACTCTGGTCGACGCGTTCGTCAAGCCGCACGTCAACGGCTACCTGGCCAGGGCCGAGGAACGGCTGCGCGAGGTGGCGCCCGGCGCGCCGCTGCTGATCATGAAGTCGAACGGCGGCGTGATGCCGGCCGCGGCGGTCGCGCGCCGCCCGATCTCCACCGCGCTGTCCGGGCCCGCCGCCGGGGCGCTCGGCGCCTCGTGGCTGGCCCGGCAGGCCGGCTTCGAGCGGGTGATCACGATCGACACCGGCGGCACGTCGACGGACGTCTGCCTGGTCGAGGGCGCGGAGCCGCAGCTGACGCGCGAGGGGCGGATCGGGCGATTCCCGGTGCGCGTGCCGATGATCGACATCGTCTCGGTCGGCACCGGCGGAGGGTCGATCGCCTGGATCGGGCCTGACGGCGGCCCGCGGGTCGGCCCCCGCAGCGCGGGCGCCGACCCCGGCCCGATGGCGTACGGCCGCGGGGGCGACCAGCCCACCGTCACCGACGCGCACCTGGTGCTCGGCCGGGTGCCCGAGGACCTGGCCGGCGGCATCCGCCTTCGGGCCGAAGCAGCTCGGGAGGGAATCGAGCGCATCGGCCGCGCACTCGGCCTGACGACCGAGCGAGCGGCCGCGGGCATCCTGGAGCTCTCGGCGCACAACCAGGCCAACGCCGTGCTCCAGCTCACGGTCAGGCGGGGCATCGATCCCACCGGCGACACGCTGGTCGCCTTCGGCGGCGCCGGGCCGCTGCAGGCCTGCCGGATCGCGCAACTCCTCGGGCTGGGCACCGTGCTGGTGCCACCCAGCCCCGGCAACGTGTCGGCCTTCGGCCTGCTGGCGGTGGACCTGAAGGACGACCACGTCGTCACGCTGGTGCGGCGCCACGACGAGGTCGACCCGGACGAGGTCGGGCGGACGTACGCCCGGCTGTGCGAGGAGGCGGTGGCCGCCCTGCGGGCCGAGGGCGTGACGGACGCCGGCATGAGCGTGGTTCGCTCCGTCGACGCCCGGTATCTCGGCGAGGCGCACGAGATCAGCGTGCCGGTCGGTGAGCCCTTCGACGTGGGCGCGGTCACGGCCGCCTTCCACGACGCGCACGAGCGCATCTACGGCTACGCGTATCGGGCCGGCGAGGTGGTCGAGCTCGTGAACTGGAAGGTGACCGGGCTGGGCCGGATCGAGCGGCCCGGGCTGGAGCGGCCGCCACCCACGGGCTCCGGCGGGCCGGTGGGCCGGCGCGAGGGCTTCACCGTCTACCGGCGGGACGACCTGCCTGACGGCTTCCGCGCCTCCGGCCCGGCCATCGTCGAGGAGTACGGCTCGACCACGGTGGTGGAGGCCGGCTTCAGCCTGGAGGTCGACCGGCTCGCCAACCTGGTGCTGCGAGCCATGCGATGAGATGCCGGGCGTGACCGTCGATCCGATCGTCCTCCAGGTGGTCGAGGGCACACTGGCCTCCGTCGAGGCGGAGGTGGAGGCCGCGATCGAGCGCACCGCCCGCTCGCCGATGATCCGCGACCAGCACGACTACCGCGCCGGGATCCACGACCGCCGCTGCCGCAAGCTGACCGGCCGCTCCTACTCCGCGATGGTGCAGCCGGTGCTCCGTGACTTCCCTCTCGAGACCATGCGCGACGGCGACGTCTTCTACCACAACGACGTCTACCTCTCGGAGGGCTCGGTCGGCCACCTGCCCGACCTGACCACGACAGTGCCCGTGTTCCACCAGGGAGAGGTGGTCGCGTTCGTCCAGGCGTTCGGCCACCACGACGACATCGGGGGCATGGTGCCCGGGTCGATGCCCGCCCGCGCCACGTCCGCGTTCCAGGAGGGCTTGATGGTCCCGCCGGTGCGGCTGTTCAGCCAGGGCGTGCGGAACGAGGACCTCCACCGCCTGATCGTGCGCAACTCGCGCACGCCGGAGTCGTTCGCCGGCGACCTCGATTCCGAGGTGGCGGCCTGCCAGATGGGCGCCGGGCGCCTCCGGCGGCTGTTCGAGCGCTACGGCGCCGAGACGGTCGAGGCGTGCTTCGACGCTCTGGTCCTGCGCTGCGCGGACAGCTTCCGGCGGGAGATCCTGCCCCGCATCCCGGACGGCACGTACACGTTCGAGGACTACATCGAGCACGACGGCGTCGACCCGCCGCGCCTGCACGTGCTGCGCATGACGATGACGAAGACCCCCGAGCGGATCGTGTGCGACCTGGCCGGAACGGGGCCGCAGGCGCGCGGGCCGATCAACCACGCCGGTGACTACGCGGACGGGCTGTTCCTGCGGAAGTGGATGGCCTGCATCCTGCGCAACCTGGCCGACTCCCCCGAGCGGGCCGCCGAACTGGACGTCAACGAGGGCGTCTGCGAGGTATTGGAGCTGCGCTTCCCGCCCCGCGGCACGCTGGTGACGCCGGAGTTCCCGGCCCCCACCAACGCCAGGAGCTTCCTGATCCTGCGCCTGCTGGGCGTGTTCGCGGGCTGCCTGGCCCAGGCCGTCGGCGGCCGCATGCCGGCCGACCAGGAGACGATCCGCTACTGGGGCATCCACGGCCGCGACGGCGACGGCCGCTGGTACCTGCTCCGGGAGGTGCTGGGCGGCGGCTCGGGCGGCCGCTTCTACGCCGACGGCTCCGACGCGATCCACATCGTGCCCGACTCCAGGAACCTGCCGGCGGAGTTCGCCGAGACCCGCTTCCCGGTGTTGATCGAGCGGCTGGCGCTGGCCACCGACTCGGGTGGGCCCGGCCGGCGCCGTGGCGGCATGGGCTACGACAAGCACATCCGGCTGCTGCGCGACGCCGCCTTCGTCTCCACCGCCGACCGGGCCAGGCTGGGCTGCTACGGGGTGGCGGGGGGTGCGGCGGGGCTGCCGTACGAGGCATCGGTCGACGGCCGGCCGCTGGCGGGCATGAACGACGACGTGCCCCTGCCGGCCGGGACGCTGCTGCGGCTGCGCACGACGGGCGGCGGCGGCTGGGGCGACCCGTTCGAGCGCGAGCCGGAGCTGGTGCTCCAGGACGTCGAGCGCGGGCTCGTGTCCGTGGAGTCAGCGGAGCGCGACTACGGGGTCGTGATCCGGGAGGGCCGGGTGGTGGAGCTGCGCCGCCCGCCGCGCGAGAGACCGTTCTTCGACCGCGGCCCGGGCTACGAGGCGATGCGGCGGGTCGAGCCCCCATATGGTCAGTGATGGCGTCGAAACTGCAATATGGCCGCCGGCGGCCCGCCCATATTCAAGTCGACCCACGATATGGAGGCCGCGTGGCGCTCAGCCTGCGGCGCGCCCGCGCCCCAGGATCCGGCTGAGCTCGTCGCGGTACCGAGCGTCGAGCTCCTCGACGTCCACGGTCCGGCCGAGTACGGCGATGCGTCCCCTGTCGGCATCGTCGAGCCGCGCCCCCGCGAGCGAGACCGCCGCGTAGAGCTCCAGCGCGCGGCGGCAGGAGAGGTAGGCGCGCGCGGTGTCGCCCGCGGCCCGGTGGATCAGGCCCTCCTCACCCAGCAGGGCGGCGTACATGCGCACACGGCCCCGCTCGTTGGGGCCCGCCATCGCCACGGCGGTGGTGGCCTCCAGACGCTCCACGATCGGACGGAGTGGACCGAGCAGATCGGTAGCGGCCTCGTCGACCGCACGAAGGGCCGGGTCGACGTCCCCGGCTCGTCGAAGCGCCAGGATCCGGCTGAGGGCCCTGGCGCACTCCTGGATCAGGCGTTCGATGTAGTC
>DASYBH010000360.1:0-3401 GCA_036500885.1 Candidatus Dormiibacterota bacterium | reverse complement strand
AAAGGTCGACCAGGTGCGGGGCAGGACGGCGGTCACGGTCCAACCCCGATCGGGGTTGGGACCGGCTTCGAGGGTGCCGCCCAGGAGACCGGCTCGCTCCATCATGCCGGTGAGCCCGTATCCCCGCGCCTCGGGTGGGGGTGCGGGTCTGGGCTCGCCGTCGTCGCTCACGCTCAGGTGCACCGACGTGTCGTCGACGGCGACGCGGACCTGGATGCGGGTCGCGTGGCGCGCGTGCCGGCGGGCGTTGGTGATCGACTCCTGGGCCAGGCGATAGATCGCGGTCCCGACGGCCGGGGCGAGGCCGTCGGGGTCGCCGACGACCTCCACCTCGACGGTCGGACCGCCGCGACCCCGGCCGGCGAGCTGCTCGAGATCGGAGACGCCCGCCGTCGGGGACAGGTCCACCGGCTCGTTCCGGCGCAGGATGTGAACCATCGCCCGCATCTCCGCGAGCGCCCGGGTGGCCTCCCCCTCGACGAGGCGGAGCGCGTCGGTCGCCGCGTCCGGCCTGGCCGCCGACGCGGCGAGGCCGGCCTGGGCGCGGATCGCGATCGCCGAGACGTGGTGGGCAACGGTGTCGTGGAGGTCGCGCGCCAGCCGCTCGCGCTCGAGCAGCTTGACCTGGTCGAGCTGTCGCGCCCGCGCCATCGCCCGGTACCGGAGCGCCACGGCCAGGGCCCCCAGTCCGACCAGCACGCCGACTCCCTCGACGTCCTGGGCGAGGCTCATGAAGCCAAGGGCGAAGGCGCTCGCCATCTGGGCCAGGAGGATCGCCGAGCCGATCACCACCTCGCGCCCGGACCCCCACCGGAACAGGGCGTAGGGCACCAGCACCAAGTACAGCAGCGCCTCGTCCTTGGGCACTGCGCCGTGCGTCAGCGCCGCGATCACGCCGCTGACGCCGACGACGATCGCGACCATCAGCAGCGGCCGGGTCCGCCGCCACAGCAGCGTGGGCAGGAGCCCGAGGGTGACGATCACCGCGAAGACCCGCCCGGGGAGGTCCGGCCGGAGGATCCCTTCGAGGATCGCGAGCGGCGCGATCACCCCCACGAGCGCCCAGTCGTACCAGAGCCGCCGCGGCGCGCGAGGCGGCCGGGGCTCCGTCCACAGGGAGCGCAGGACCTCACGCACGGCGCCATTGTATGAGCCGCCAGGCCTCTTGACCCTGGCTTCCACACGCCCGCGCAGAGCTCGACAGGGTCGCTTCAAGCGGCCGACCATGAGGGGCGACCGCTCAGAGATCGACGTACTCGGCGGCGTTCTCCTGGAACAGCTGCGCCATGCGAATGTAGCGGCGGACCATCGTCTCCGACGTCCAGCCGCCCTGCCGCATGATCGCGCGCTCGGGCGCGCCCCCCTCGGCGGCCGCCGTGGCGAAGCCCGAGCGGAGGCTGTGGCCGGCATACTGGGCGGGATCGAGGCCGGCTCGCTCGCAGGAGCGCTTGACGACCAGCGCCACCGCCCGGTCTGAGAGCCGCACGACGGCCACCTGGTCGTGGCGGTTGACCGCCCGGAAGACGGGCCCGGTGGCGATGTCCGCGGCATCCAGCCAGGCGCCCAGCGCGAGCACGGGGCAGATCGTCCGGTCGCGCCGCCTGGGGATGCCCTTGTGCAGTCCCTCGCCCTCCTGGTCGGTCTTGCTGCGGCGGACGCGCAGGCGGAGACCGCCGCTCGTCTCCTCCACGTCCTCCACGTCGAGCGCCACCAGCTCCGACCGGCGGAACGCGCCCAGGTGCCCGACCAGGAGCAGCGCCCGGTCGCGCAGACCGGCCAGCGTTCCACCGGGGGTGGTCTCGACCAGGCGCCTCAGCTCGGCCGCCGCCAGCGGCATCTTCTGGTGCTTCGGCGCCACGCCCAGCGTGCGCCGGATGCCGCGCATGACCTGGCGGACCAGGAAGTCCTGAGTGGGGGAGGGGACGTGGCCGGCCGCCTGGTGTGCCTGGCTGATGGAGGAGAGCCGGCGCTGGATGGTCACGGCCCCGGCGCCACCGTGCGCCATCGCGGCGAGATACAGGGCGACGGTGTCGGAGCCAGCCGGGAGCGGCGCCAGGCCGTGGGACGAGCACCAGGCCACGAAGTGGCGCCAGTCCGAGCGGTAGGCGCGGAGCGTGTTCGGCGCCTTGCTGGCCTCGACGAAGTCCTGAGCGGCCTGGCCGAGCGCCGTCAGACGGGCCAGGTCGAGGGGCTCGGCGATCGCATCCACCGTTCGAGGATACAGAGGCGCTGACTTCCGATACGGTCCCATTATCGGTAGTTAGATCACCCGTTCGTTCGTTGCGTTCGTTACACTCTGCGGGTGCAGGAAGCCGCCGTCGAAGGTCGATGCCGCTATTGCGGCACGCAGCTCGAGCAGCCGGCCTCGGGCGGCCGGCAGAAGCTGTTCTGCTCGGACGAGCACCGCTTGCGGTTCTGGCGCGAGCGCAGGCGCCAGGGTCTGCCGACCACGGAGGAGGGGGCGGCCGAGGCTCGGGCCGACGTCCGGACCCTCAGCTGGGAGCTGCAGGCGACGCTCCTCGCGTTCCAGCGGACGGTGGAGTCCCTGGCGCGCACGCTGGCCGAGGCCGGCGACCTGGACGCTGCCCGCGCGGTGCGCGAGCAGGCCGAGGCCGAGGCGCAGCGCCGCATCGCGGCCGCCGACGAGCGGCGGGCTCGGGCGGAGCGGATGGGCCTGGAGGCCGAAGCGGTGGCGGAGGCAGCCTCGGCCGCCGCGCGCGAGGCCCAGGACCGGATCGCCGAGGTCGAGGCCCGGGCGGCGCAGGCGGAGGCCCAGGCGCGGGCCGCGGATGAGCGGGCGCGGTCGCTGCAGCTGCGGTTCGAGGAGGAGACTGCCGGCATCCGGCAGGCCGCCCAGGAGGAGGTCGCGCGCGCGAAGGAGATCGCTCAGGCCAGGGTGGCCACCGCCGAAGCCGGCGTGGAGCGGCTCACGGAGGCCCGGCAGGGCCTTCACGACCGTCTCCAGACACTGGAGAGCGAGCTGGATGCGCAGCGTGGGCGTGGCGACGCGCTGGAGCAGCGCCAGCGTGAGGCCGAGGCCGCCGCTCGCCGGGAGGCTGGCGAGCACGCCAGCCGGTTGGATGCGCTCCATGCTCAGGTCCGGGAGGCCGAGAGCAGCCGCGCGGCGGAGCGCGAGATGCGCCTGAGCGCGGAGGCGCAGGCACAGGCCGCGGCGGCGATGGCGGAGGAGCGCGCTCGCGAGCGTGACCGGGCCCTGCGGGCCGCCCGCCCCGAACGCCGCCGCGCGGGTCGACTCAGGCCGAGGAGCGCCGGGGCGAGCCGGGATGGAGGCGAAGTCGGGTAGGTTGCCCAGGCCGACTCCCCGCCGCCCTCTGAGCGCCTAGTGGTGCGCGGCCGAGTTTGATGGCGGCGAGCTGCTCACCAGGGGTCAGGGGCCGGCG
>DASYBH010000359.1:0-3331 GCA_036500885.1 Candidatus Dormiibacterota bacterium | reverse complement strand
ACCTGCATCCGCCTGATCGACGCGCTGAGCGGCGGAGAGGCCACCGTCAGCGATCTCGCCTGCCGGCTGGACCTCGACCAGCCTCGGGTGTCGACCCATCTGGGCCTGATGCGTGACGCCGGGCTGGTCGACTGCCGGGCGACCGGCCGTCACCGTGTCTATGCGCTTCGAGGACAGGAACCGGCGATGGCCGTTGCCACGCTGCGGACGCTGGCCGCCAGTATCGCCGGCGGCGATCCGGCCGCGCCCGGCTCCACCTGCTCGCCAGCCAGCGACGCACCGGTGCGGCGCGCGCGCACCTGCTACGACCATCTGGCGGGCATGGCGGGGGTGCGGCTCCTCGACGAGCTCGTCGCACGCGGCTGGCTGGTGGTGGACGAGGGCGGCCGCGAGCTGCAAGTCTCCGACATCGGCGCCCAGGCCCTGGCCAGGCTCGGCGTGAACCTGTCGATGGCACGGCGCTCCCGCCGCGCGCTCGCCATCCACTGTCCTGACTGGACCGAGCGCCGGCCCCACCTCGGGGGCGCCCTCGGCGCCGCCCTGCTGGCGGCCATGCTCGACCAGGGGCGTGCCTGCCTTCGCCCCGCCGATCGCGCCGTCGACCTGGAGCCGCACGAGCCGGTCCGGTTTCTCGACGCCGCTCAGGCCGGAGCCGCCGGTGCCTGACCTGCTGGCCACCTTCCGCAACCGGGGCCTGGTCACCCTGCTGCTCGGGCACGCGACAGTGGACAGCTACGTCGGCGTGCTGCCCGTGCTGTACCCGCTGCTGATCCACCGCTTTCAGCTCGACCTCGAGACGGTCGCGCTCGTCACGCTGGCCTACACCGGCATGGCCTCGGTGTCCCAGCCGCTGTTCGGCATCCTCGCCGACCGCTACGGCGTCCGGTTCACCGGGCTGACGCTGGCATGGACGGCGGCCACGTTCGCGTCCATCGGGTTCATGCCGAGCTTTCCGGCGCTGGTCGTCGTGGCGGCGCTCTCCGGCCTCGGCTCGGGCGCATTCCACCCCCTGGGTGCGATGACCGTGCGCAGCCTGCTGCCCGCTCGCGGCGCCAACACCGCGATGTCCATCTACATCACCGGTGGGACCGTGGGCGTGGCGATCGGGCCGCTCCTCGGGATCGTCCTCTTCAGCGTCTTCGGCATCCGGGGTACGCTGCTGACGCTGCTGCCCGGCGTTGGGATCGGGGTCTACCTGCTGCTGGCGATGCGTCCGCGGCGGGGCCGCACGACCTCGGCGCCCGCCGCGCCTCCCGGCTGGCGCCACGCGGTGCCGCTCGTGCCGCTCGTGGCCACGGTGGGGATGATGGCCTCACGCAACGCCACCGTGTTCACCCTGCAGGGCTTCACGCCGACCTGGTACCACCAGCTCGGTTACCAGCCGTGGTTCTACGGTCTGCTCGTCACGACGCTGGTGCTGTCCAGCGCGCTCGGCACCGTCGGCTGCGGCGCGCTGGCCGACCGATTCGGCCGCAAGACCGTCATCAATGCCGCCGTCGTCCTCAGCATCCCCGCGGTCGCGCTGTACGTCCTGGCGCCCGGACCGCTCGGCTTCGTCTGGGCGATCCTGGTCGGGTTTCTCGCCGCGTCAACGGCGCCGCTGACCCTGATGATCGCTCAGGAGCTGATGGTCGGGCGTGCCGGCCTGGCGTCCGGCCTGATCCTCGGGCTGGCCTTCGTCACCGGCGCCATCGGGCTGCCGCTGACGGGCATCGTGGCGGACCACCTGGGACTGCGGTTCGCGCTGGGACTCCAGGTCGCCGTGGTGGTGGGCACGATCGGCATCGGGCTCCTGCTGCCCAGCGAGACCTCACTGCACCGGCTGCGCGAGCAGCGGGGGAGCGTGGCACCGGCGCTCGCTACCGGGGAGTAAACCAACCCTTCCCGTTTTCCGTCACCGGCGGTATGGTTGGCGGCGGTGGGGAGCATCATGCCGGCGAGCTTGCTCGCGGCTCGGCGATGCCAGCGACTCGTGCGTGAGGGAAGTGCCCGGTATCACGTGCTGGACATGGCCGGAGCGGAGCCGCTCCTGCGAAGGGCCCTCGCGGAGGCCGAGCGCTCGGGGCGCCCGAGGGCGATCGCGCGGGCGTCACAGTCGCTCTACTACCTGCTGCGCCGACAGGGCCGGCACGCCGAGTCGGTCGCGGCGCTCGAGCGCAAGGTGGACGCGCTCCGGCGCCTGGAGGGCGTCGACGGCTCGTGGACCGCTGAGTGGCGGAACGAGCTCATCGGCCTGTATGGCAGCCTCGGCTGGTACGGCCGCCTCGAGCCGGTGTGCCGCGAGCGGCTGGAATCGGACGTCCGCCGGTATGGCGCGCGGAGCACTGAGGCCTCCTGGGCCCTGCTCACCCTGGCCTGGGCGTTCCGCGAGTCGGGGCGTCCGGAGGAGTCGGAGGCGCTGGCCAGGCAGGCGCTGGCGCTGATCGAGGTGATCGCGGGTCGGGACCATCCGCGCACCGGCTGGGCGCTTGTCGGTCTGGCGGTCGTCCGCGCGCGGCAGGGAGGCCTCGTCGAGGCGGAGGCGGCGCTGCGCAGGGCACGCGCCAACTGGCTGGCCGCCGGCCACACCGATCGCGCGGTGGCGGTCGAGGAGCTCCTCATCGGACTGTACGTGGACCAGCAGCGGCACGAGGAGGCGCTGGCGCTCTCCTGCGCCTGGTTCGGCGGCCGCCCCTCCACGACCGACGAGCGCCAACTCCCCCGCGTGGAGCGCCACGCGGCGCTCCTCCGGGCGGTGGGCAGGGGGGACGAGGCGGCGACCTGGGAGGCTCGGGCGTGCGAGCTGCGCGCGGCCATCGAGCGTCGCCGCCACGAGTGCGAGCGGCTGGCGGCGGACGCGCCGGAAACTCCCGGCGCGACCTCCTGCGTCGCGTCGCGCCTCACCGGCCCCGTCTTCCCGAGCCCGCTCCTCTGAGGCCAGCCCTGGTCTAGCCCTGGTCGTGTCCCGGTCGCCTACCCTTGACGGTCGTGCCTGATCCGTTCGCCGACGTCGCCGGCCACCAGGCCGTGCGCCGGCTCCTCGCCAACCAGCTCGAGAGCGGACGGCTCTCGCACGCCTATCTGCTGGTCGGGGAGCCGTCGCTCGGCAAGACCACCGTCGCCAGGGCGCTGGCCCAGGCCCTGCTGCCCGAGACGCCGGTCGAGCGCCACCCGGACTACTGGGAGGACGACCGGCGGGACAACCTGCGCATCGACGAGGTGCGTCTGCTGCCGGATCGCCCGCCCGAGCACCACCAGCAGTCGCTCCAGGCGTTCCTCGCGCTCAAGCCGGCGGTGGGCACCCATCGCGTGGCGCTCATCAGCAACGTCGGCAGGATGGCCGACCCCATCC
>DASYBH010000358.1:0-2549 GCA_036500885.1 Candidatus Dormiibacterota bacterium | reverse complement strand
GACGGATAAGAGCGGCGTCATCCGACATTCCTCGACTTAAGGCCTGCACGGGAGGAGTTGTGGTTCCTCCGATGCAGTCGTACCCGCCTCGGGAACCCGACCTATGGCGACGGGGTTGGCCCAGAGGCAGGCCGAGCCCGGCCGCGACACTCGTCATGGGTCGAGACTGTCGATATCGTCACGGCGTGAAACAGCCATGGCATTTGAGCGGGCGCTTGACGGATAGGGCATACCTGTTGGTGGCTGCCCGCAGTCTCGGATGTCGAGGAAGACCGACGCGCGATCTGGAGTGGAGCCCGGTCGCGTTGGGCGACAGCGTCCGCAGCAGACGAGCGATTTGGCGAAACGGGTCGGAAGACGAGCGTCGCTCGCCTCCCGACCCTGGGTGGAGTGTCGCGAGTCTGGTCGTAGTCTAAGCGCTGGGCACCGGGATTTCGAACAGACCGTGGGTCTGCTTGTTGGAGCATGCGGAGATGACCAGCGAGGTCGTCCGTCAGGCCTTCGGGGCGAGCTCCGGCCAGCGGTAGCAGCTCGTGACGTGGTCGTTGACCAGCCCGCACGACTGCATCAGCGCGTAGACGATCGTCGGTCCCACGAAGCTGAAGCCGCGGCGCTTCAGGTCACGGCTGATGGCGCGCGCCTCCGGCGTCGCGGCCGGCACCTCGGCTCCTGACCGCCGTGCCGGCTGGATCGGCCGGCCGCCCACGAAGGACCACAGGTGCTCGGCGAAGCTGCCCCGCTCCTCCTGGAGCGCCAGCAGCGCCCGCGCGTTGGCGATCGCGGACGCCACCTTGGCGCGGTTCCGCACTATGGACGCGTCGGCCAGCAGGCGCTCCACGTCCGCCTGGGTGAAGCGCGCGACGGCCGCCGGATCGAAGCCGGCGAAGGCACGCCGGTACCCGCCGCGCTTGCGCAGGATGGTCGACCAGCTGAGCCCCGCCTGCGCCCCCTCGAGCGTCAGGAACTCGAACAGCCGCAGATCGTCACGCGCGGGGACGCCCCACTCGACGTCGTGGTACTCCACCATCAGCGGGTCCTGGCCCGCCCAGTCACAGCGCACGGGCCAAAGGTACCGGCGGCGCAGGCTAAGCTGCGACTCGATGGACCGAGCACATGCCGAGCGGCTCGATGCCGCCGATCCGCTGGCCTGGCTGCGAGACCGCTTCGTCATCGACGAGGCCGGGCCGCTGTACCTGGACGGCAACTCCCTGGGCCGGCTGCCCAGGGCGACGATACCCGCCGTGGAGCGGCTCGTGCGGGACGGCTGGGGGTCCGGCCTGGTCGGCTCGTGGCTCGGTTGGATGGAGGAGGCGGAGCGGATCGCGGCCCGGCTGGGCGAGGTCCTGCTCGGCGCCGCGCCAGGCCAGGTGGCGATCAGCGACTCGACGACGGTCAACCTGTACAAGCTCGCCGCGGCCGCGCTCGACGCGCGCCCCGGCCGGCGCGTGATCCTGTCCAGCACCGACAACTTCCCCACGGACCGCTACGTGCTCGAGGGCCTGGCGGCGGCGCGTGGGTTGGAGCTGCGCCTGCTGGAGCCGGCGGGGCCCGGGGGCGTCGGCGTGGCCGCGGTCGAGGACGCGCTCGGGCCGGACGTCGCCCTGGTCTCCCTGTCGCACGCGTCGTACCTGTCCGCGGCGGTCGAGGACGTGGCCGGCATCACCGCCGCCGCCCATCGGGCCGGCGCCATGGTGCTGTGGGACCTCTGTCACTCCGCCGGAGCGGTGCCGGTCGAGCTCGACGCGTGGGCGGTCGATCTCGCGGTGGGCTGCACGTACAAGTACGTCGGCGCCGGGCCTGGCGCGCCGGCGTTCCTCTACGTGCGGCGCGACCTGCAGGGCGAGCTGCGGCAGCCGATCTGGGGCTGGTTCGGGCAACGCGAGCAGTTCCAGATGGGACCGGCGTACGACCCGGCTGCCGGCATCGGTCGCTTCCTGGCCGGGACGCCGCCGATGCTGTCGGTGATCCCCATCGGCACCGGCGTCGAGGTGCTGGCCGAGGCGGGCATCGACCGGCTGCGCCGGCGGTCGACGGCGCTCACCGAGCTGTTGCGCGAGCTGTGGGAGGAGTGGCTGCGGCCGCTGGGCTTCGGGCTCGCGTCGCCCGGCGACCCGGCGCTCCGGGGCGGGCACGTGTCGCTCTCCCATCCCGACGGCCTCCGGATCACCCGGGCGCTGATCGCCGCGGGCGTCGTGCCGGACTTCCGGCCACCCGACCTCGTACGCCTGTGCCCCGCCCCCGCCTACACGCGGTTCGCCGAGGTGTGGGACGCGATGGCGCGCCTGCGCGACCTGGTGCGAGCCGGCGCCCACCTCGAGCTGGACGCGCGCCCCGGCCGGGTGACCTGACCGTCACCGGCGCGGCCAGAGCGCCGGTCAAGTCACAGGAGGCGGAGCTGCTCCCCCGCGGACTCCGATGGCTTCGGCGGCTGTTCCAGCACACTCGGGACGAACCCGAGCCTGGCCGCCACGGGCACCGCCGGGTCCTCCGCCGGCGGGTGGGTCAGCTCGGCCCCGCCGCCGGCGACGTCCACCAGGTACCACAGCCTG
>DASYBH010000357.1:0-6532 GCA_036500885.1 Candidatus Dormiibacterota bacterium | reverse complement strand
GGTCCTCTCTCCCCAATCGGTCGCCCTCGTCGGAGCCACCGAGAAGTCGCTCTGGTCGAGGGTCCTCGTCACCAACTTCCGCGGCTGCGGCTACCCGGGCAGGCTGCACCTGGTTCACCCGCGCAGCGCGGAGGCGTTCGGCCAGCCCTGCTTCCGCAGCCTCGAGGCGGTGCCCGAACCGGTCGACCACGCCTACGTCATGACCGGCACGGCCGCCGCGTTCGACGTGATCGAGGACTGCGGTCGCGCGGGCGTGCGGCACGTGACGATGCTCACCTCCGGGTTCAGGGAGACCGGCCCTGAGGGCGCCGTGCTGGAGGCCCGCCTGGTCGCACGCTGCGAGGAGCTCGGCATCCGGCTGCAGGGCCCCAACTGCCTGGGCTTCGTCAACTATCACGACCGGGTGCCCGCCTACGGCCTGATCCTGACCCCGCCGCTGGAGCCGGGCGGCATCGCCCTGCTGAGCCAGAGCGGCGCCATGCTGCTCCAGTTCCACCGCCTGACCCAGGCCCGAGGCATCGGGCTCGCGCACACCGTGTCGATCGGAAACGAGGCGATGCTGGACGCCGCCGCCTTCCTGGAGGAGCTGCTCGAGCGGCCCGAGGTGCGCGTGCTCGGCGCCCTGCTCGAGGGCATCCGCCACCCGCAGCGCTTCCTCGCCGTGGCCGACAGGGCGCTCGCCGCGGGAAAGCCCCTCGTCGTCTACAAGGTCGGTGGTGGCGAGGTCGGCGCCCGCTCGGTCGCCGCCCACACCGGCTCGCTGGCCGGCGCCGACGCGGTGGTCGACGCCGCCTTCAGCCAGCACGGCGTCGTCCGCGTCAGGAGCCTGGAGGACCTGGTCGAGACGTGCGCCCTGCTGGCCGCCAGGGGCTGGCCCGAGGGGCCGCGGACCGGGGTGATCACCACGTCTGGCGGCGCCTGCGGCATGATCGCCGACCTGGCCCAGGGCACGCGCATGCAGCTGCCCGACTTCGCTCCGGAGACGAAGCGCCGCCTGGCCGAGCTGCTGCCGGCGTTCGGGACGCCGCAGAACCCGCTGGACACGACGGGCGTGATCGTGGACCAGCCGGACCTGCTGGGCGCCTGCATCGACGCGGTGACAGCCGAGGGCGGCTACGACGCGCTGCTGATCAACTCCGACGCGCCGCGCGACCCCGGCCCGAACCCCGAGGTCAGCGAGCGCCGGATCGAGGGTCTCGCCGGGGCGCTCCGCCGGGTGCCGGTCTTCAGCGCGCTGGCCAGCAGCTCCGCGCTCGACCCCTCGCCGTACAGCCGCGAGCTGATGGTCAGGCACGACCTGCACATCGCGGGTGGGCTGGAGCGGGGGGTGCGCGCGCTGCACCACGCGATCGGCTACGGCCAGGCCCGTGCGAGGGCGGTGGGCCGGCCGCACCGGAACCGGACGTCGCCGCGGCGGTCGCCGCCGCTGGTGGACGGCTGGAACGGCGTCGTGCCGGAGCTGGAGGCCAAGCGCCTCCTGGCCGAGTACGCGATCCACGCCCCCACGGAGCGCCTGGCGCAGGATGCCGGGGAGGCCGCCGCGATCGCCGAGGACATCGGTTTCCCGGTGGCGCTCAAGGTGCAGTCGCCCGACATCGCGCACCGCTCCGACATCGGCGGCGTGCGGCTGGGGCTGCGCAGCGCCGGCGAGGTGCGGGCCGCGTGGACCGAGGTGCTGGCGGCGGTGCGGAGCCACCGGCCCGACGCGCGCATCGACGGCCTGCTGGTCGCTCAGCAGGTCGAGCCCGTCGTGGAGCTGATCGCCGGGCTGAAGGCGGACGAGCTGTTCGGCCCGGTCGTGGTCGCCGGCGCGGGAGGCATCTTCGTCGAGGTCCTGGGGGACGTGGCGCTCCGGCTGCCGCCGCTGGACGAGGACGAGGCGCGCGCCATGCTGGAGGAGCTGCGCGTGGCCCCGCTGCTGCACGGCGCTCGCGGCCGGCCACCGGCCGACGTCGCGGCGGCCGCCCAGGCGCTGGTGCAGCTGGGCGAGCTGGCCCTCGACCTCGGCCCGCGACTGCGGGAGCTGGACGTCAACCCGCTGCTGGTGCTCCCCGAGGGTCAGGGTGCGCTGGCGGCTGACGCACTGGTCGTTCTCAACTGAGCGTGCTCTACGGTCCGTTCCAGAATCGGTCGAAGGAGGAGACGAAGGCGTGAGATTCGAAGGCAAGGTGGCCCTGGTCACGGGTGGCGGGCGCGGCATCGGCGCCGCCACCAGTGAGCTGTTCGCGAGGGAGGGCGCCTCGGTCGTCGTCTGCGACCTGGACGACAAGCCGGCGCAGGAGGTCGCGGGGCCGCTCGGAGACAGGGCAGTGGCGGTTGCCGCCGACGTGACCAGGCGGGAGGACGTCGAGGCGGCGGTGCAGCGGGCGGTCGATGCGTTCGGCCGGCTGGACATCCTGGTCACGTGCGCGGGCATCACCCGCGACAACCTGATCCACAAGATGAGCGACGACGACTGGGACGGCGTCATCGACACCCACCTCAAGGGCACGTTCCTTTCCGCGCAGGCGGCGCAGCGCGTCATGGTGCCGCAGCGCTACGGGAGGATGGTGTTCCTGTCGTCCACGTCGGCGCTGGGCAACCGGGGTCAGACCAACTACTCCACGGCCAAGGCCGGCCTGCAGGGCATGGCCCGCACGCTCTCGATCGAGCTGGGACCGTTCGGCATCAACGTCAACGCGGTAGCGCCCGGCTTCGTGGAGACGCGCATGACCGAGGCCACGGCCCGCCGGATGGGCGTCGACTGGGAGGAGTTCAAGAAGGGCGCCGCCGAGCGGACGCCGGTCCGCCGCGTCGGCCAGCCGATCGACATCGCGAACGCGATCGCGTACTTCTCGAGCGACGAGTCCAGCTTCGTGAGCGGACAGACGCTGTACGTCCGCGGCGGGCCGTAGGCCGGGTCACCCGCGGATGGCGCTGGCCCATCTCGTCTGCCTGACCTTCGACTTCGACGCCGTCTCGCCCTGGATCAACCGCGGCCAGACCTCGCCGACCGCGCTCTCGCGAGGCGAGTTCGGCGTGGTCGGGGCGGGCCGGCTGCTGGTGCTGCTCGAGCGTCACGGCATCCGGTCCACCTGGTTCGTGCCGGGCCACACGATCGAGACGTACCCGGAGGTCTGCGCCCGCGTCCATGCCGCCGGGCACGAGATCGGTCACCACGGCTACCTGCACGAGCCGCCGGCCACCCTCACGCGGGAGGAGGAGGCGGCCGTGCTCGACCGGGGCATCGAGTGCGTGCGCTCGTTGACCGGCGGCCCGCCGGCCGGCTACCGCTCGCCGTCGTGGGACCTCTCCCCGCACACGGTCGACCTGCTGCTGGAGCGGGGCTTCCGGTACGACTCCAGCCTGATGGGGCACGACGACCAGCCGTACCGCTGCCGGACGGGCGATGTCGTGACTCGTGACGGTCCGATGCGGTTCGGGCCCGAGACCGGGCTGTGGGAGATGCCGGTCAGCTGGTCGCTCGACGACCATCCCCACTTCGAGTACGTCCGGAGAGACGTGACCCTGCAGCAGGGCCTGCGGCGTGGCGGGGACGTGCTGGAGAACTGGCTGGATGACTTCCGCTACATGGCGCGCGAGACCGAGCGGGGCGTGCTGACGTACACGATGCACCCGCAGGTGATCGGTCGCGGCCACCGCCTGCTCGTGCTGGAGCGCCTGATCGACGGCCTGAACGAGCTGGGCGCCCGGTTCGTTCGCATGGACGAAGCCCTGGAGGAGCTGACTGGATGACCGCGATGATCGTGTGTCCGCAGCCGTTGGCGGCCGAGGCCGGGCAGGCGGTCCTGCGCGCCGGCGGCAACGCGGTCGACGCCGCCGTGACGACGGCGCTCGTGCAGGGGGTGATCGACCCGCTGATGTGCGGGGTCGGCGGCTCGGGCGCGATGCTCGTGCACCGGGCCGACCAGGGCAGGCAGGAGGTCATCGAGTTCTACGCCCGGGCCGGCTCCGGCGTGCGCGAGGACCAGTGGGAGCACCTCTTCGTGCGCGAGGCGGCAGACCGCTACGGCTACGTCGTGCAGGGCTCGGTCAACGACTGCGGCTACCAGAGCGTCGGCGTGCCGGGCACGGTGGCCGGCCTGGCCGAGGCGCTGCGGCGGCACGGGACGATCTCGTGGGCGGAGGCGATCCGGCCCGGCGTCGATGCCGCCCGGCGGGGCATGCAGGTCACCGGCAACGTGCACTCCTACTGGGTGGCGGACTACGGGCCGGACGTGGTGCGCACCGACCGGCGCATCCAGTGGACGCGCGAGTCGAAGCGGATCTACACCAGGGACGGCAGCCTGTACGCGCTCGGGGAGACGATCCAGAACGAGGACCTCGCTCGCACGTACGAGCGGCTGGCCGCGGACGGGCCCGAGGACTTCTATCGCGGGGCGATCGGGGCCGAGATCGGGGCCGACTTCGCGGCCAACGGCGGCTTCATCAGCGCCGCCGACCTGGCCGGCTACGAGCCGCGGGTCGTCGAGCCGGTGGCCGGCAGCTACCGCGGCCGCCGGCTCGTGGTCCCAGGACCGCCGGCCGGGGGCATGACGCTGCTGCAGATGCTGAACTTCCTGGAGGGCTTCGACCTGCGGGCCGCGGGCTGGCCCTCGTCGGAGGCCGCCGCCCGTCGCGTCGAGGCGATGGGGTGGGCGATGTCCGAGCGCGAGGAGCACCTGAGCGACCCGCTGTTCGTGGACGTACCCGTTGCGCGGCTGACCGACAAGGAGTACGCGGCCGCCGCGCGGAGCGTGCGCGACAGCGCGACGACGACGCACGTCTGCGTGGTCGACCATGCGGGCAACGCGGTCTCGCTGACGCACACCCTGGGCTCGTCCAGCGGGGTGGTCACGCCCGGCCTCGGGTTCACCTGGAACAACTACCTGAACTGCTTCGACCCGCGGCCCGGCCGCGTCAACTCGCTGGCGCCCGGCAAGACGCGGGTGACGATGATGGTGCCGTCGATGCTGATGGCCGGCGGCCGGCCGGAGGTGGTCCTGGGCGCGCCCGGCGGCACGCGGATCGTCAACGGCGTGCTGCAGACGCTGCTCAACCTGGTGGATCACGAGATGAGCCCGCTGGAGGCGGTGGCGGCTCCCCGGGTGGACTTCCAGGGCGAGACGGTCCAGGCGGAGCAGCGCATCCCGACCGAGGTGGTGGACGAGCTGCGTGCGAAGGGCTTCCGCGTCAACCGCCGCCCGGTGAGCTACGACGGGTACTTCTCGCGGGTGCAGCTGATCCAGGTGGGCGCGAACGGCGCGCTCGACGGCGCGTCCGACCCCCGCGGCGACGGCGGCATCGCCCTGCGGGCCTGAGGCCGTCTCAGCTCCACTCGGCCCCAGGCGGGATCGGCTGCCGCTACGCGACCGCGCGGATCACGAGCGCGTCGCCCTGGCCGCCGCCGCCGCAGAGCGCCGCCGCGCCCAGCTCGCCGCCCCGCCGCCGCAGCTCGTGGGCCAGCGTCAGGACGAGGCGCGCGCCGCTGGCGCCGATCGGGTGGCCGATGGCGACCGCGCCGCCGTTCACGTTGACGCGCTCCTCGTCCAGCTCGAGCATTCGGGTGGCGTTGAGCGCAACGGCGGCGAACGCCTCGTTGATCTCGACCAGGTCCAGGTCGCCGGCCCGCAGGCGGTGCTTCTCCAGGGCGTGGGTCAGCGCCAGCGCCGGCACGGTGTGGAGCCACGCGTAGCGCTCGGCGCTCATGCCGTGGGCGACGATCTCCGCGAGGGGCCGCAGCCCTCGCTCGCGTGCTCGCTTCGCCGACATCACGACCACGGCCGCGGCGCCATCGGAGATCTGCGAGGCGTTGCCGGCGGTGATCGTGCCGTCGGCCGCGAAGGCCGGGGACAGGGCGGCCAGCGTGTCAGCGGTCGTGCTGGGCCGGATGCCCTCGTCGCGGCTGACCGTCATCTGCTCCCCGCGCGGCTGGGTCACGGAGATCGCCACTGTCTCCTCTGTCAGCCGGCCCTCGTCCCAGGCCTCGGCCGCGCGGCGGTGCGAGCGCGCCGCCCACGCGTCCTGCTCCTGCCGGCCGAGCTCCAGTTCCCGGTTGACCTCGTCCGACGACTCGCCCATGGACTGGCCGGTGAAGGTCGACCAGAGCCCGTCGTGGACCATCGCGTCGACCAGCTCGGTGTTGCCCATGCGAGCGCCGAAGCGCGCCTTCGGCAGCAGGTACGGCGCCCTGGTCATGGACTCCATCCCGCCGGCCACGACAGTCTCGACCTCGCCGGCGCGGATCATCTGATCGGCGAGCGCGATCGCGTTGAGCCCGGACAGACATACCTTGTTGATGGTGATGGCGGGCACCTCCTGGGGCACCCCGGCCTGGATCGCGGCCTGGCGGGCGGTGATCTGCCCGGTCCCGGCCTGCAGCACCTGGCCCATGATCACGTAGTCCACGTCCGCGCCCGGAACGCCCGCCCGCTCCAGGGCGGCTCGGATGGCGGCCCCGCCCAGGTCGACGGCGTTGAAGTCTCTGAGCGCCCCACCGAACTTCCCGATCGGGGTCCGCGCCCCCGCCACGATCACCGTCTTCGCGTTCACG
>DASYBH010000356.1:0-3602 GCA_036500885.1 Candidatus Dormiibacterota bacterium | reverse complement strand
GCCGGGGGTGGGGGCGGCCGCTCAGACGAGCCGCCTGAGATATTCGAGATCAGCCTCGAGGGTGAGTTCGCTTCGAGCCACGACTTGTCGAAGCCTGCCGTCATGGATCCCGTGACTGTCAACCTGGCGGAGTCCGAGCCTCTGTGTGACGGTGACGTGCTCGTGCCCATTCGCATCCCCTGAGCGGCCGAAGTCGAGGCGCGCGGATGTCAGTCGGACCGGGCGGGTGGTTTCGTCTTCGCAGCGTCCTTCCGCGACCGAGCCTGCGAGCGGTGGGCGGCCAGCGCTCGATCGATGAACGCCGGCGTCGACCCGAGGTAGCGGGCGGGGTCCAGTGCGGCGTCCACGCCGGCCGGTCCCAGGTGGGCCGCGATCTCCGGGTCGGCCAGCAGCTCGGCGCGGAACGCGGCGCCGCCGGCGGCCCGGCCGGCGGCGCCGCGCACCAGCTCCTGCGCGCGGTGGCGGCCGACCGCCGGCGCCAGCGCCATCGCGACGTGCTCCGACAGCAGGAGCCCGCCCGTCGCGTCCAGGTTGGCGCGCATCCGGCGCTCGTCGACCTGGAGCTGCTCCACGACCTGCCTCGCCCGACCGCATGCCCCGCCCGCGAGCCGGAGGGCCTCGCTCAGCGCCGGCCACTCCGCCTGCCACGCGCCTGCCGCCCGCTCGTGCTCGGAGCGCATGGCGCCGATGAGCACGCCGGCCTGCGCCTGCACCCCGCGGAAGCAGGCGTCGATCTCGACCGACCCGGCCGGATTCCGCTTCTGGGGCAGTGCCGACGAGCCGCCGGGGGCGCCCTCGGCCACCTCGGCCACCTCGGTCTGCGCGAGGAGCGCCACGTCGACCGCGATCTTGGCGGCCGCCCCCGCCGCCACGGCCAGCGCCGTGCCCAGCTCGGCGACCCGCCCTCGAGCCGTGTGCCAGGGCAGCGCGGGCTCGGCCAGGTCGAGCTCGGCGCACAGCTCGCGCAGCACGTCGAGGCCGCGGTCGCCCAGCGAGGCCAGCGTCCCGCCGGCGCCGCCCAGCTGGGCCGCCAGCCGCTCGGTGCGCACTCGCGCCACCAGGTCGCGCGCCTCCAGCACGGCCATCAGCCAGCCGGCCGCCTTCAGCCCGAACGTGATCGGCAGCGCCTGCTGGAGCAGGGTCCGGCCGGCCATCAGCGTTTCCCGGTGGCCGGCGGCCAGCGTGGCGCACGCGTCCGCCAGCCCGTCCAGCTCCGTCAACAGCACGTCCAGCGCGCGGCGGGCCACCAGCATCATCGCCGTGTCGATCACGTCCTGGCTGGTCGCTCCCCAGTGCACGAAGCCGGCCGCCTCGCCGGGTACGGCCGCCGTCAGGGCGCGGGCAAGAGGGACGACCGGCGTGGCCGGCGCGGCCGCTTCGCGGCCCAGCGCCTCGAGGTCGAGGTCGGCCCGGTCGCAGGCGGCGCGGATGGCGGCCGCGGCGGTCTCGGGGATGACGCCCACCCGCGCCTCCGCGGTCGCGAGCGCCGCCTCCACCTCGAGCATGGCCCGGAGCCAGGACTCGTCGGACACCGCCTCCGCCATGGCCGGGATCGTGAGGCTGGGACCGAAGAGCCGGTCGGCGGGCATCGTGTGCAGTATCGGCCAATCGGCGGCCGGGTACAGTGGGCCGGTGTCCGGCGCTCCTTTCGAAGGCGTCCTGTGGCTCGTCTGGGACGGTGCCTCCTTCGACGTCATCCGCGAGCTCCTGGACGAGGGGGAGCTGCCCGCGCTCCGCTCCATCTGCCAGGGCCAGGTGCTGCCCCTCGCCCCGCTCACGCCGAACTGCCAGACGCCGCCCAGCCTGGCGTCGCTCTTCACCGGGTCGACCATGTTCGAGCACGGGGTGAGCGGGTTCCGCGTCCCGGTCCTCGAGCCCGACGCCACGTTCGCCGACCGGCGCTCCGGATTCGACCGCTCGGTGATCCGCCGCCCGACGATCTGGGAGCGGGTCGCGGAGAGCGGCGTCCGGGTGGGGCTGTGCCATGCGGCGTGGGCCACCGCCGATGCTCTGCGAGAGCGGCCCGCCATGGCCGTGGTGGACGCCTACGAGCGCTGCCTCAGCGCGCCCGGGGTGGTGGACCTCGAGCCCGCCCCGGCCGAGCGGTCGGTCGACCTGGGCGGCAGGGAGATGATCGTCCGGGTGCGCGACGACGGCTGCGACGTGTCGGCGCCGGCCACCGCGGAGCGGGTCCGGCTCGCCCCGTGGCCCTCGCTGCGCTTCGACCCGGCGCCCCTGCGCTTCGGGCCCGGTCTCGCCACCCGGCTGAGCCTGCTGGCCCCGGCCGACGGCCGCCGGCTCCTCGTCCACAGCGGCCTCTGGGAGATGCGGGCCCACCCGCGGGCCCTGCAGGACGCGCTGGACGCGGAGGTGGGCGCGTTCGCCGGCAAGGTGCTGGGCGATGCCTACCGAGCCGGCGCGTTCGGTCCGCGCGCGGTCGAGGGCGGGGACGGCCTGGCCGAGGAGGTCCTGCTGGAGAGCGCCGTGCACCAGGCCGACAGCTTCGCCCGGACCTGCGAGCTCGTCCTGCGGGCGTCGCCGGGGAACGGCCTGGTGATCGCCTACCTGCCGACCATCGACGAGGTCCAGCACGAGCTGTTCCGCTGGTGGTGCGGGAGCGCCGGGGACGGGGTCATGCGCCGGCTCCGGGAGGTCGTCCGCCGCGCCTACCGGCTGGCGGACGGCATGCTCGCCCGCCTCCTGGCGGCCGTCGGTCCCGGCTGCGCCGTCGTGGTCTCGTCGGACCACGGCGCCGGCGTGCTGCGCCGGAAGGTCCACCTCAACGAGACGCTGGCCAGGGTTGGGCTCGTCCGGTTCGACGAGCAGGGCTGGATCGACGTTCGAGCCAGCCGCGCCGCCTTCCATCCTGCCGGCAACGGCTCGATCTGGGTCAACCTCACCGGCCGTCCCGGCGGCCTGGTGGGCCCCGAGTCGCGACGCGCCGTCGTCGAGGCCGCGGAGCTCGCGCTGCGCGGCCTCCGGGACCCGCTGACCGGCCGGCCACCCCTCGACGTGACGCGGGTCGGCGAGGCCGAGCGGGGCTCGATCGGCGAGCTGTTCGTGCGGCTCCGGCCCGGCTACGAGTGCACCGCCAAACCCGGGCCCGGCGGCGACGAGCTGAGGGAGACCCGCAAGGCCGGAACGCATGTGACTCCGACCGGGGAATCGTCGCTGAACGGGATCCTCGCCGTCGGAGACGGCGCCGGGCCCGTCCTGCTGGACCGGGGCCTGACGCTGACGGACGTGTACCCCGTGATCGACCGGCTCGTCGTGGCCCGGCAAGCACGCACTCCCTGAGCCGGTCTTCAGAGGTTGTGCTGTGACTCCGGGCGTGCTTATCTGGGGGGACACCCCCCCGGAACGGACGCTGTCAAGGCACGCTTCGCTCTTCGGCCTTGACAGCATCCGGGGGTCGCGGCATTCGGGAAGTACCGAACGACCAGTCGAGCATGCCACGACCCGCCCCACGCGGCCGCTGAGGAAAGCGGCCGACCCTCTCGGTGGGCGCTCTTTGGACAGAACTGTAGCTGCCTGCTTCGCTCGCGTCAGCGCGACCGGGTGGGCGCTGCCTCCCACAGGGCCTCGGCGCGGTCCGCGCGCTC
>DASYBH010000355.1:0-4479 GCA_036500885.1 Candidatus Dormiibacterota bacterium | reverse complement strand
CGCCGGGCTTCGTCGAGGTAACGCGAGAGTGCGCTCTCGGGCTCGAGGTGAAGGTGAGCAGGGCAATCGGTCGGTGGAGGCTCTGGAGCCCTCATCCCTGGCGAGGTGATGAGCGCCTCAGCGTTCGCCCACGGCAACGGGCACCAGCAGGAGGTCCTCCCCGCCCGCCAGCGCGGCAATGCCTCGGTCGAGAGTGGCGAGCCGCGCCCCGTGACGACGAGCGAGTGCCAGCAGGTGTGCATCCGTGACCTGGCGATACGTGGCGACCCGCTCGACTGCCAGGTGCGCGCCAACAACGAGGGGGACGTCATCGGCCAGGAACCGATGTCCGGACACCTCGCGCATCCGGTCGAGCAGCGCAACAGCCTCGGTCGGCGTCACGGCCCCGGGGATGCCGGATGCGTTGGCCGATACGCGGACGAAGCCTGCCTCTGTGAACGGTGTGGTGGCCCATGGTTGTCCAACTCGACTCCGGAACCAGGACAGCGCCTGGGTGTGGTGGACGTGGTTGGGCCATGCCAGGCTCACGAGCAGGTTGACATCGAGAAGGTCTGTCAAGCGTCCTCCAACGCCCCCTGAACCATCTCGTCCGTGATCGGGCCAGTACCGGGACGCACGCGGAACACCGGGAAGCCCTCCTCCTCATCGATTCGGAGCTGCTGAGGAACGAGGCCGCGGCGTACCAGGTCGGAGACGACCACGCCGATGGGGCGTCGCTCCGTATGTGCGATCGCCCGCGCCGCCTCCAGGACGTCGTCGTCCAGATTGAGCGTGGTCCGCATGCGCGCATCATGCACCGCATCGATGGGGTGACTCCCGCTCGGCTCGCCCGAAGCCATTGGCCGGATCAGCCTTCCGGCCGGCGCTCCGGGACTCGCAGGACGGCCGGCGTCGTGAGCACTGTCAGGACGGCGAATATCTGGAAGACGTGGCCCAGCGCCCGCGCCTCGTCCCGGCCGGAACCGATCGCCACCGCCGTCAGCGTGATCGCGACGATGCCACCGGTCTGACGGAACATCGCCCGCAGACCGGTGATCGCCGCCACCTGGTCGGGCAGGAGCTGGATCACCGCGTTGTTGGACGGCGGCCCGGCGATCCCCACGCCGATGCCGCAGATCAGCGCCGACAGCCCCAGCCACGTGAACGGGCTCGACAGGGGCGGCGGCAGCGGTATGAGCGCCAGGCCCGCCGCGAGCACCAGGAACCCGACGATCATCGGCGCCCGGTACCCCATGCGGTGCAGCAGCATGGAGCTGGCGACGGACAGCACGGCCATCCCCACCGCCCTGGCCGAGAGCAGCGTGCCGGCCGCCAGCGGGCTGAGGCCGTAGGCCAGCTGCGCATAGAGGGGGACGAGCGAGAAGATGCCGAACGCGGCCGCGCCGTAGATCACGTTGATGGCGTTCACCACCGCGAAGGCGGGCCGGCGCAGGAGCGGCGGCGGCAGGATGGCCTGGTCGGCTCTGTGCTCGTGGACCAGGAAGCCCGCCAGGAGCAGGCCGCCGGCGGCCAGGAGCGCCCACGGGATCGGCGAGCGCAGCCCGAATTCGCCGAACTGGTTCAGGCCGAACATGATGCTGAGCAGCGTCGCGCCGAGCAGGACCGCGCCCGCCACGTCGATGCGGGCGCTCGCGGTCCGGCCGGCAGCCGGCAGGAGCGTCAGCAGCATCACGAGCAGCGCCGCACCCACCGGCACGTTGATGAAGAAGATCCCGCGCCATGAGAAGTAGGTGACGATGACGCCGCCGAGCGTGGGACCGAGCAGTGCGCCGAGCGGAAAGAACGAGCTGATCAGGCCCAGCCAGCGGTCGCGGTCCCTGGTGAACAGGTCCGCGACCACCCCCGTCGTGGACGGCATCAGCCCACCTCCGCCCAGCGCCTGGACGAAGCGCAGCGCGATCAGGACGTAGATGTTCGTGGCGAAACCGGCCAGCAGCGACGACAGCGTGAACACCGTGACGTAGACGAGGAACATGCGCCGCCGGCCCAGGGTGTCGCTCAGCCGGCCGGCGACCGGCAGCGAGACGATCTGCCCGAGCTGGTAGATGGTGATCGTCCACGAGCTCCAGGCGAGGGAGGTGTGCAGCTCGCGCGTCAGGGTGGGCAGCGCCGTGGCCACGATCGTGGCGTCGATCGACACCATGAGGACCGCGGTGCACACCGCGACGAAGATGATGTACCGGTGTCGCGTGGCACCCGGCTCCCGCGGCGCCTGGGCCGCGGGGTCGGTCGCCGGTGCTGTCGGTTTGCGTCGGGGCGCTACCAGAGCATCTTCATGCTAAGCCGGCACCCGTGCCCCCGTGCCCCCTCCCATTCGTCACCTCGGTCCCTCGGCAGCCAGGCGCTCGGCCACGCGGTAGCACAGGCGGCTGCCCGCGCCGAGCGGGCCCTTTGGAATGTCGTGCTGCTCCAGGTTGACGTTCCAGTGGCTGGCCGCGATGTCGATGTGGACCCAGGGCCTGCCCTCGACGAACTCGCCGATGAACATCCCGCCCGTGATCGCCCCCGCCTCCCCGTATTCGGAGTTCCTCAGGTCGGCGCTCTTGCTCTTCAGCAGCTCCCGGTAGTCGGGGTAGATGGGCAGTCGCCAGACCCGCTCGCCGGCCGTCTCCGCGGCGCCCGCGAGGAGGGCCCAGAAGTCGTCGTGGTTGCTGATCGCCGCGCTCGCCGCGTGACCGAGCGCGACCCGCGCGGAGCCCGTCAGCGTGGCGAGGTCCACGATGTGGGTGGCGCCGGAACGGATGGCGAAGGTCATCGCGTCGGCAAGGACCAGGCGACCCTCCGCGTCGGTGTTGAGCACCTCCACCGTCCGCCCGGAGGCGCTGGTCCACACGTCGCCCGGTCGCTGGGCGCTGGGCCCGGGCAGGTTCTCGGCCGCCGCGACCACGGCCATCACGTCGACCGGCAGGCGGTTGGCGGCGATCACCTCGATGGCCGCGAGCACGGCGGCGGCGCCACCCATGTCGGCCCGCATCCGCATCATCCCCTCCGCGGTCTTCAGGGACAGGCCGCCGCTGTCGAACGTGATCCCCTTCCCCACCAGCGCGAGGTTGGCGCCGCCCGCGCGGCCGCCGCGGTGCTGGAGCCGGATCAGGCGGGGCTCCCTCTCCGACCCGGCGCCCACTCCGAGCAGGAGGTTGTAGCCACCGGCGGCCAGCTCCCCGGCGCCCAGCACCTCCAGCTCGAGGCCGAGGCGCCCCGCCATCTCGGCGGCGATGTCCGCCAGCCCCTGCGGGCCCATCTCGTTCCCCGGGGTGTTCTCCCACTCGCGAGCCCTGACCGTCCCCTCGCCGAGCTGTCTGGCCAGCTCGACGGCCTCCGGCCGCCCGGCGCCGAAACCGGTCAGCGTCAGCTCCTCCAGCGGCGCCGGCCCGGGCCCGGTGCTGCGCCGCCGGCGGTCCCAGCTCCCCGCCACGCAGCCCTCGACGACCGCGCCCACGTCGCCATCCCGCAGCGGCCCCGCGCGGAGGACGGCGATCCGCCGGTGACCGTAGGAGCGCGCCGCCCGGACCATCTCCTGGTGGGCGAAGCGGAGGCGCTGACCGTCGAGGTCACCCTCGGCGCCCAGGCCGTAGAGGAGGATCCGGCGAGCCGCCACTCCACCGCCGGACGGCAGGAGCAGCACGTCGTGGATCCTGCCGCTGTGCTCGCCGGATGAGACGAAACCGGCGACCGTCTCTCCCAGCCCCGCGAGGGCGGGGTCGGGCTGGCCGCCGGCCGCGACCGGCACCGCCAGCACGTCCGCCTCGACCTCGGCCGCGGCGACCCCGGTGAGGGTGACGCGCGGCGACCGCCGGCCCGCCGGCGCGGAGAAACTCTGATCGTCCATGGGCTCGTTGAACTCCCGAAAACCGCTCGAACCCGCTCCGAGCGGCGAAGGCATGTGCCCGTAGATTCTCGCCTCCCCGAGGTCGGTCCCGCAGTCGTCAGTCGCTCATGCCGGTCTCGATCCAGCGCCGGAGCAGGGCCACCCGGTCCTCGGGCCAGCGTCCGTAGCACGGCATCCGCCCGCTCTCCACCTGCGCCAGGATCGCCGCGGCGTGCTCGCGAACCGAGCCCGCGTCGTGGAGGTCGAACGCCCACCGCATCGAGCGCACGTCGCGATCGCTGAACAGGGGCGCGATGTCGCGGGCGAAGCCGGGCGGCCCCGACACGACCGGGGCCGGCGCCTCTCTCCGCGGCGCCGGCTGGGCGCCCGCCGGTGGCCCGGCGGTGCCCCAGTCCCAGTGCGGGACCGGCATGCGGCGCGGCGGCGCGGCCCCCGGCTGGCTGTTGGCCAGCGCGATGCGGGAACCCCACTCGATGTAGGAGGCGAAGGCGGATCGGAACTCCGGGTCGGAGGGCAGGCCGGCCTCGTCCGCGGCCTCGCCGATCAGCCGCGCCCACCGTGCCCGCTGCTCCTCGGTCAGCGCCCGGCCGAGGTGGCGCGAGAGCATGTGCTCGTAGCCTCCGCGCTGCTCCGTGTACGCCGGCGGGCCC
>DASYBH010000354.1:0-20148 GCA_036500885.1 Candidatus Dormiibacterota bacterium | reverse complement strand
GGCTTCGCCCGAGTGTGTGAGTGCATCTTCCCAAGATCGCCCAGCCTCGACTACAGACGCGAAGCGCTGGGCCGGAGGCCCCCCAAACGTCCCGGACAAGAGGGGGGGTTCCGGAAGGGGGGGCCTGCCCCCCCTTGCACTCAAGGGGGCGCGCCTTCCCCCAACAGCTCATCGCGAACGGGCTCGTTCAGCTCCGGCTCCGGCGTCCAATCCCCCTCCCCGTCCACGTAGCCGGCGGGGCCGTCGACCTCGTGGCCGAGCACCAGCAGCCAGCGGTGAGCCGACGCCTCCTCGAGCAGACGCGTCTTCTCCTCGATCGTGCGCAGCACGTCCAGGTCGGCCGACGCCACCCAGGGGATCCGCAGGTTCGGACGCAGCCCCACCAGGTCGCCCGTGACCACGCACGCCAGGTCCTCGGAGGCGCGCGCCACGATCAGCTGGTGGCCCGGCGTGTGGCCGCCGGTCTGCCGCACGACGAGTCCGGGGAGCACCTCCGCCTCGCCATCGACCATCTCCAGCAGCCCGGCCTCCGCCACCGGCAGCAGGTCGCCGTCCATGTAGCCGGCCCTGGAGCGAGGGTCGGGATGCAGCGCGAAGTCCCACTCCGCCCGCTGGACGACGTGCCTGGCCCTCGGGAAGGTGATCTCCACGGCCCCGTCAGGGCCGCGTCGCGTGAAGCCGCCCGCGTGGTCCCAGTGCAGGTGCGTGGTCAGCACCATGTCGACCTCGTCCGGCCGCACGCCGAGCCGGGCAAGGGAGCGCAGCAGACCGTCCGGCTCCCAGACCCCGAACTGGCGTGCCTGCTTCTCGCCGAGCTTGGTGCCGATGCCCGTCTCGCACACGACCACCCGTCCGCGGTGCCGGATGACCGCGCCGACGCAGGCCGTCCGCACCAGGTTGTTCTCGTCCGCCGGCATCCGGCGCTCCCAGAGCACCTTCGGCACCACGCCGAACATGGTCCCGCCGTCCGGGTGCCACCCCCCCGCCACCAGCAGATGGATCTCGAAGTCGCCCAGCCGCATGACGAGCACCATAGGGGCCGCGGAGGCTCCGGCGCAGGGTGGTCGATGCTCGCGATGTCATGAGATGACCACCCGACACGACCGCAAACAGGGCACCTTACCGTAAGATCCGAACTACCGTGGCACGTTCGATGTGGAAGGGCGTGATCAGCTTCGGGATGGTCAGCATTCCCGTGCGGCTGTACGTGGCCACCGAGTCGCACTCGGTGTCGTTCCGGCAGCTCTGCGCGGAGCATCTCTCCCCCATCCGGTACAAGCGGTGGTGCAACGCCGGCGACCACGAGGTGGCCTACTCCGACATCGTCAAGGGGTACGAGGTCGGCGCGGAGAACTACGTCGTGATCCAGGACAGCGAGCTCGACAACCTGCCGCTGCCCACCTCCCGCCAGATCGCGATCGGCGAGTTCGTCCCGCACGACGACATCGAGGGCGGCCTGTACTTCAAGTCGGCGTATTACATCGAGCCGGAGCAGGCGGGCATCAAGCCCTACCACCTGCTGCGGCGGGCGCTGGCGGAGACCGGCATGACGGCGGTCGCCAAGATCGCGTTCCGCGACCGGGAGCACCTGTGCGCGCTGCGACCGCTCGACGGGGTCCTGCTGATGAACACGCTCCACTGGCCCGACGAGATCAGACCGGCGAGCGACCTCAAGGGGGTCGACGCCGACGTCGACGTGAGTCCGCGGGAGCTGCAGATGGCCAAGGCGCTGGTCGAGAACCTGGCCGAGGAGCGCTTCGACCCGAACCGTTTCCAGGACGACTATCACGAGGCGCTGATGGCGGTGGTGAGCGCCAAGGTCCAGGGCCAGGCCGTGGTCAGCGCGCCGGAGGTCGAAGCCGCGCCGGCGGTCATGGACCTGATGGAGGCGCTGAAGGCCTCCGTCGACCAGGCGAAGAAGCAGCGCACCGCGAAGACGCGGGCGCGGAAGCCGGCCGCGAAGAAGGCCGCTGCCGGCTGACGCCGAGCCGTCGGGCGAATGCCGGGGCGTTGGCGCCGGTATCCACCGACGCAGCGCAGCGATGTCCTGGGGAGCGCGTACCGATACCGGCGCCAGGGCTTAGGCTATGCGAGCGATGGCTGACCAGCTCGCGATCGAGCTCGACGGCTCCCCGACCGCGATCCGGCCCATGCAGGCCGTCTCGGCCGAGGCGCCGTTCAGCTCTTCCGAGTACCTCTTCGAGGTCAAGTGGGATGGACTCCGCTGCCTGCTCTTCGTCGGCTGGGACGGCCCGGTGCACCTGCACGACCGTGCGCTCAACGACATCACCGCTCAGCTGCCCGAGCTGCACGGCATCGGCCGCCAGGTCGCGCCGGGCTCCGTCCTCGACGGCGAGCTGGTCGCCACCGACGAGCAGGGACGCCCCGACCTGCACGCGCTTCGCCGGCGCCTGGGGGGAGGGCCCGAGCTGGCCGACACGGCCCCCCTGGCGTACCTCGCCTTCGACGTCCTCCACGTGAGCGGCAGGCCGCAGGCGCGCCAGCCGCTGCACCGTCGCCGCGCCCGCCTGCTGCGCGCGGTCACCCCCGGCGGCCATCTCTTCGTCCCGTACCACATCGACACCGAGGGGGTGGAGCTGTACGAGGCGTGCCTGGAGCGCGGCCTCGAGGGCGTGATGGCCAAGCACCGCGATTCGACCTACGTTCCCGGGCAGCGCAGCCCCTTCTGGCTCAAGGTGAAGGCCGTCAAGAGCGACGACTTCGTGGTGATCGGGTCGACGGAAGGGCGGCCGGGCGAGCCGTTCGGCGCCCTGCTGGTCGGCTACCACGAGCTCGGCCGCCTGCTGCCCTGCGGGACCGTCGGAGGAGGGTACGACGACGATGTGGCGCAGGCGATCGCGGCCCGCGTCGCGGAGCTCCGCGCCGAGACGAGCGCGATGCAGCCGGCGCCCCTGGTGACCGCGCCCGTGCGGTGGTGCCGGCCCGAGCTGGTGATCAGCGTCCGCTACTCGGAGTGGGCGCCGGACGGCACCCTGCGCTTCCCGATCTTCAACGCCCTCCGGCCCGAGGTCCACCCGTCGGAGTGCGTCCGGCACCGGCCCCGAGTCGTCCTGGCCGGCCGCACGCCGCCCGGCACTCCCGCGTACGACCTGACCCGCTTCCCGTTCTGAGACTCAACGATCCAGTGCGGTTCCCGGGCGGATGGGGCGGTGCCCATTCGAGCGGCCGATTGTCTGGATGAGTTGCAGCACGAAGCCACGAAGGCCACGAAGACGCACGAAGGAATTTGGATCTGCCGGCCGGCTGGAGCGCTTGGACTGACCTCGAAACCTTCGTGCGTCTTCGTGCTCTTCGTGGCTTCGTGCTTCAGACCAGTTCGGAATCAATCGTCTAAGAATCGGGTGGGCCAGCCCCCCTTCCGGAACCCCCTCTTGCCGGCTCAGAAGGGTTCCTCGATCAGCTCCGGCTCCGCGCCGTCCATGATGGCCACCACGGCGAAGTCGATCGGGCCGCGCCAGCCCGCCATCGCGCGGTATTCGGCGGCGGCCGCCTGCAGCGCTCGACGCTTGCGCGTCCCCACGGCCTCGGCTGGCGCGCCGAACCGATCCGTGGTGCGCGTCTTCACCTCGACCAGCACCAGCCGGTCGCCGCGCCGGCAGACGAGGTCGAGCTCGCCCCGTCTGGCGAGGAAGCCGCGTCCGATCACCCTGAACCCGCGTGCGCTCAGGAACGCGGCGGCCGCCTGCTCGCCGCGGCGGCCGAGCGCTAGGTGGTCGCGGCTGCGGCCAGCACGGCCCGGATCGGCGCCCATGACATCCGGTGGATCGGGCTGGGGCCGAGCTGGCGCAGCGCCATCTGGTGAGCGCGCGTCGCATAGCCCTTGTGCGTGGCGAACCCGTATCCCGGGTACTGCCGGTCGTAGTCGACCATCAGCCGGTCGCGATACACCTTGGCGACCACACTGGCCGCCATGATCGAAGCGCAGGTCCCGTCGCCCTTGACCACGCACAGCTGGGGCAGCGCCAGGTCGGGCACATCCCACGCGTCGACCAGGAGGTACTCGGCCTGCAGGTGCATGCCCTGGACGGCGCCGCGCATCGCCAGCTGCCGGGCCCGCGTCAGCCCGTCGCGGTCGATGACCTCGGGAGCGACGGCGCCGACGCCGATCGCGATCGCCCGGCGCCGTATCAGCCGGTCCAGGCGCTCGCGCTCATCCGGCGACAGCTTCTTGGAGTCGTCGAGACCGGGCAGGCGGGCGCCGATGGGCAGGACCACCGATGCCGCCACCGCCGGACCGGCCAGCGGCCCCAGGCCGACCTCGTCGATGCCCGCGACGATCGTGTAGCCCATCTCGTGAACCTGTCGCTCGGAGGCCCACAGCAGCGGTCGGCGGGTGCGGCGCGCGGTCATGTCATGGACAAGGCTAGTGAGCGGGACCGGCGGGGGCAACGCATCCTGTTAACGCGCCCCCACCCGGCACTTCCCCTCTCGGCGACGGCGGCGGACCGCCTACTCCTCCTCCTCGTCGGTCGTCGCGCTCCTGCCGCCCCGGCGGGCCGCCTTCGCGCGCAGCGCCTCCGCCTTGGAGCCGGCGCTCTCGTCGCGGCGCTCCTTGAGGCGGGCGGCCTTGCCCACGCGGCCACGCAGGTAGTACAGGCGGGCCTTGCGGACCTGGCCGTGGCGCACGACCTCGATCTTGTCGATGCGGGGGGAATGGACGAGGAACGTGCGCTCCACCCCCACCCCGTGGGCGACACGGCGCACGGTGACGTTGGCGCGAAGGCCTCCGCCGGTGACGCGGATCACCAGGCCCTCGAAGACCTGGATGCGCTCGCGGGTTCCCTCCACCACCTTGGCGTGGACCCGCACCGTGTCGCCCGGACGGAGCTCAGGAATCGCCTCCTTCTGCTGCTCCTTCTCGAGCTGGTCGATGACGTTCATGGCAACCTCTTCAAGCTCTGTGAGAGTACGTTGACCTGGCGTGCGCCCGGCGCCAGCGTGCGATCTCGGCGTGATTGCCGGAGAGCAGCACCTCCGGGACCTGGAGGCCGCGCCAGTCGGCCGGTCTGGTGAACTGCGGGTATCCGCCGCCCGTCGTGATGGCGTCCTGGGCCAGCGAGGCCTCGTCGCCCACCACCCCGGGCACGAGCCGGGCCACGGCGTCGATCAGGACCATCGCGGGCAGCTCGCCGCCGCTGAGCACGTAGTCGCCGATCGAGACCTCCCGGTCGGCGAGCTCCTGGCGGACCCGGTCGTCGATGCCCTCGTAGCGGCCGCAGACGAGGACCAGGCCGGGCTCCCCGGCCAGCTCCGCGGCGAGCGCCTGGTTCAGCGGCTCGCCCCACGGCTCCATCAGCACGACGGGACCGCGGTTGTGGGCCCGCAGCGCATCGACGGCAGCAAAGATCGGCTCCGGCTTCAGCACCATTCCGGCGCCGCCCCCGAAGGGCGTGTCGTCGACCTGGCGATGGCGGTCCGTCGTGAAGTCGCGAAGGTCGTGGGCCCGCAGTGTGATCAGACCGCGCGCGACAGCGCGGCCGACCACGCCCTGCCGGAACACCGGCTCGAAGACCTCTGGAAAGATGCTGACGACGTCGAAGCGCATCGGCTCACGCGTCCTCCGCGTCGAGCACCCAGTCGGCCACGGTGACGGTGCCCGCGTCGAGGTCGACGCGCAGCACCACGTCCTAGAGCACCGGGATCAGCGTCTCCTGGCCCTCCCGGCGGGCGACCCACACGTCGTTGGCCGGCCGCTCGACGACGTCGGTGAGCGTGCCCAGGTCGCGCCCGCTCTCGCTGGCCACGGCCAGGCCGACGAGCTGATGGTGGTACCAGCGCCCGGCCGGCAGCGGCCGGGCGGCATCCTCGGGCACCTCCAGGAAGCGGCCGCGCCGGGTCTCGGCCACCGTGCGGCTGTCCACGCCGGCCAGCTTCACGATCAGCCCTCCCGGCTGCTCGCGGCTCCACTCCACGCGGTGGCTCGCGCCGTCCACGTAGAGCTCGGCTCCGGGCGCGAACCGCTCCGGGAAGTCCGTCAAGGAGCGGACCTTGACTGCTCCCGCGATGCCGAACGCGGCCACCACCCGACCGACGCGAATCACGATTCCGTCTACCGCCCCGTGGCCAGGTCCACGAACACGCGCTTGCGCTCGCGCAGCGAGGCCACGCGCACCAGCGTCCGGAGCGCCTCGATGTTGCGGCCGGCCTTTCCGATCAGGCGGCCCATGTCCTCGTCGGCCATCTTGACCTTGACGGCCACGGTGCCGCGGCCCCTGTCGATGGCGAGCACCTCGACCTCGGCCGGCTTGTCGGCGACGGACCTGGCCACGTACTCGACCAGGGCCTTGTAGTCGACCGCGGGTCCAGGCGGGCCACCGTACGACGGCCGGCGAAAGCCGCCATCCCTGTCCCGGCCGCCCCCGCCGCGGTACCCTCCGCCGCCCTGGGGGCCACCGTAGCTACGCCTGAACGGCGGTCGATCCGGACTTTCGCGACGCTGCATAGCGCTCAAGGATGCCCTCCCTACGTAGCAGGATCCTGGCCGAGTCCGAGGGCTGGGCGCCCTGGCTGAGCCAGTGGACGACCTTCTCCTCGTCGATCTTCACCGTGGCCGGATCCGTAAGCGGGTTGTAATAGCCGACCTGCTCGATGAACCGGCCGTCGCGCGGCGAGTGCGCGTCGGCCACCACGAGGCGGTAGAAGGGCCGCCGTTTGGCCCCCATCCGCCTCAACCTGATCTTGACCAATGCCGTGATTCCTCCTTCAGCCGCCGAGCAGGCGGCCCATTCCGCCGCCGGCCCTGCGGCGCCGGCGGCCACCCTGGCCGCCCATGCCGAACTGCCTGACCAGCTGCTGCATCTGCTCGCGAGCCTTGAGCAGCCGGTTCACGTCGGTGACCTGAGTACCGCTGCCGGTGGCGATGCGCCGCCGGCGGGAGCCGTCGATGATGTCCGGTCGGGCTCGCTCCCGCCGGGTCATCGACAGGATGATGGCTTCCATCTTGCGCACCTCCGCCTCCGGGTCGGCGTCCGCCAGCTGGCCCTTGATCTGCCCGGCGCCCGGCAGCATCTCGATCACGCTGGCGATCGACCCCATGCCGCGCAGCTGCTTGATCTGCACCAGGAAGTCGTCGAACGTGAGCTGGCCGGCGCGCAGGCTGCGCTCGACCTGCGCGGCCTGCTCGCGATCGACCGTCTGCTCGGCCTTCTCGATGAGCGTGAGCATGTCGCCCATGCCGAGGATGCGGGAGGCCATGCGGTCGGCGTGGAAGACCTCGAGGTCGGCCGGCTTCTCCCCCACGCCCGCGAACCGCACCATCTGCCCGGTGGCGTACTTGAGCGACAGGGCGGCGCCGCCGCGGGCGTCGCCGTCGAGCTTGGTCAGGACGACCCCGTCGATGCCGATCGCGTCGTGGAAGGCGGAGCCGACAGTGACCGCCTCCTGGCCGGTCATGGAGTCCGCGACGAACAGGGACTCGCTGACCGGCACCGCCGCCCGCACCCGGCGCAGCTCGTCCATCAGCTCCTGGTCGAGCGCCTGGCGGCCGGCGGTGTCCAGGATGACGACGTCCTCGCCGGCGCGAGCGGCGGCCGCGAGCGCCTGTCGGGCGATGTCCTCGACCGGTCCCTGGCCGGAATGGAACGCGACCTTCTCGCGCTCCGCGAGCACGCGCAGCTGCTCGACGGCGGCGGGCCGGCGCAGGTCCAGGCCGACCACCATCGGGCGGTGGCCGTCGCGCCGGACGTGCAGCGCCAGCTTCACGGCCGTGGTGGTCTTGCCCGAGCCCTGCAGGCCGGCCAGGAGCACGACCGTCGGGGGGCGGTCCGCGTAGCGGAGACCGCGGTCGTTGCCGCCCAGGAGCTCGATCAGCTCCTGGTGGACGATCTTCACGACCTGCTGCGCGGACGTCAGGTGCTCGGCCACCTCGAGGCCCACCAGCTGCCCGCGCACGCGCTCGCCGAACACCTTGACGACCTTGTAGCTGACGTCCGCCTCGAGCAGCGCCATGCGGACCTCACGGAGGACCGCGTCCACGTCCTCGGGACGCAGCACCCCACGACCGGACAGCCGCTTGAGCACCACGCCCAGGCGGTCGTTCAGGCTCTCGAACATCAGGTCCGGGCCACCTCCTGCTCGAGGCGCACGAGCCGGCGCCGGATGTCCGCCAGATCGTGTGCCAGCGCCGCCCGCGCCTCCCGGCGCCGGCGGTCGGCTGTGAGCAGCCCCAGACGTCCCTCGTAGGCCTCCATCGCCAGCGTGGCCCGATGGATGATGTCGTGCACGGCCGCACGCGACGTGTCGCGGCTCCGCGCGATCTCGGAGAGCGACCAGTCGTTCCGCAGGGAGAGCTCCAGCACGCCGCGCTGCTGCTCCGTCAGGAGGGGCGCGTAGCGTTCGAAGAGCTCGACCTGGCGCTGTCGGGATTCGAGGCTGCCAAGGCTCACACCTTGACAGAGGATACCAGCACCGTCGCGGACGCCGTTCGCACTTGCGGAATTGACGTTCTCGACGGGCGGGTGGCAGCGTGGGTGCCGCATGGCACACAAGACGCTACCGGCAACAGTGGCCCTGGCGCTGGCAGCTCTGCTGCTGAGCGCCGGCCAGGCGACGGCCTACGACGTGCAGCGCGGCGACACGCTGTGGGCCATCTCTCGACGGACGGGCGTGCCGGTCGACCGCATCGTCCGCGACAACGGGCTCCGCGACCCCGACCGCCTCCTGGCCGGCCAGCACCTGGTCCTGCCCGGCGATGCACCGCCCCAGCAGCCTGTGAGGGACGTCGCCGCGCGCCGGCTCCTGGTCGCGGCTGCCCGGGAGTTCGGCGTCAACCCCAACTTCGTGCTCGCGGTTGCGTGGTGGGAGAGCGGGTATGACCAGGGCCAGATCTCCGACGCCGGGGCGGTCGGGCTGATGCAGCTGCTGCCGAGCACCGCGCGCTGGGCCGGGCCCGCGTTGCTCGGCCGGAACGTCGACGTCACCGTCGCGGAGGACAACGCCCGCGTGGGGGCGGCGCTGCTGCGTCGCTACCTCGACGAGTTCGACGACCCGGAGCTGGCGCTGGCCGCGTATTACCAGGGCGAGCGAGGCACGCAGCTGCACGGCGTGTATCCCGGCTCGCAGCGCTACGTCGAGGGCATCTGGGCGCTCCGCAACCGGCTCCAGGCAGGCGCGCCGCTCCCTTGACTGCGGCGGTAGGGCGTGTACCTACGCGCGGACCTCACCTCCCCCCCTCATCTGCCGGGGGGTGAGGGGGGCAAGTCGTTCCCTGACCTTGCGGACGGGCGCGCCCACGTGGCCGCTCTCGACCCACCGGCGCGCCCAGGCGGCGATCGCGTCCAGCGGCCCGGCGAGGTCGCGGCCCGCCTCGTTCAGCTCGTACTCCACGCCGACGGGCGGGCCGGGCAGGACGCGGCGCACGAGCACGCCGGCCAGCTCCAGCTCCTTCAGGCGCTCGCTGAGCAGCCGCTCGGACAGGCCCGGCACGGCCAGCGCGAGCTGCGTGTAGCGGAGCGGACCGGACCGCAGGACCGTGATGATCGCGCCGCTCCAGCGCTTGCCCAGCAGCTCGACGGCTTCCTGGAAGCTCGCACAGAGGCGGCCATCGACGGCATCCACCGGCATCATCCTACTCACTTACCTCGAGGCATGGAACAGACCCAGAGGATGGCGACTTATGATTGGTAAGTTCCACCACTATTTGGAGGTGCGATTCATATGGATGTCGGACTCCTCGTCCTGCGTCTGATCGTCGGGCTGTATCTCTTCGGGCACGGCAGCCAGAAGCTGTTCGGCTGGTTGGGGGGCCCCGGCATGACCGGCACGGAGGGCTACATGCGCATGCTGGGCTTCCGGCCCCCGAAGCTCTGGGCGCTCGGCGCCGGGCTCGCCGAGGCGGTCGGCGGCCTCCTGCTCCTGCTCGGCCTGCTCAGCCCGCTGGGCAACCTCGCCATCGCGGCCTCGATGCTCGTGGCCATCGCGACCGTCCACCTGGGCAAGGGCCTGTTCGCGATGACCGGCGGCCCCGAGCTGCCCGTCATCAACCTCGCCGCGGCGGTGGCCCTGGCGCTGACCGGCCCCGGCCGCTATTCGCTGGACTCGTTGCTGGGGATCTCGCTGCCGGAGCCGGCCGTTGGCATCGTGGTCACCGTGCTGGTGCTCGTGGGCGTGGCGGTCGCGCTGCTGTCGCGGAGCCCGCAGCCGGCTGACCAGGCTCAACCCACGGCCTCATAGACCCCTGGACGTGCGCGACTACGGGCGGCCGCTGCGCTTCGGATGGTTCCCGACTCCGGACGCGATGGGCGAGGGCGAGGTGCTGCGGCTGGCCCGGCTCGCCGACGAGCTGGGCCTGGACCTGATCGGCATCCAGGATCACCCGTACCAGGCCCGCTTCCTGGAGACCTGGACGCTGCTGACCGCCATCGCGGCGCAGACGCGGCGCATCAGCGTCTTCCCCGATGTCGCGAACCTGCCCCTGCGGCCGCCCGCCCTGCTGGCCAAGGCAGCCGCCACCCTGGACCTGATCAGCGATGGCCGGGTGGAGCTGGGTCTGGGCGCGGGCGCCTTTCCCGAAGGCGTCCGCGCCCTCGGCGGCCCGGTGCGCCGGCCGGGCGAGGCCGTCGCCGCGCTGGAGGAGGCCATCCAGGTGATCCGCATGATGTGGAGCGGCACCCGCGGCGCCCGCTTCGACGGGAAGCACTACCGGCTGAACGGGGCGCACACGGGCCCGCCGCCCGCTCACCCCATCGAGATCTGGCTCGGCGCGTACCGGCCCCGCATGCTCGAGTTGACCGGCCGCCTCGCGGACGGCTGGATCCCCAGCGTCGGCTACCTCCTGCCCGCGCAGCTCCCGGAGGCGCACTCGCGGATCGACGAGGCCGCCGTCGCGTCCGGCCGCGACCCCTCGTCGATCCGGCGGCTGTACAACGTGAGCGGCAGCATCACCGACGGACCGGCGACCGGCCCGCTCTATGGCCCCGCCAGCCGCTGGGTGGAGACGCTGACCGAGCTCACCATGGACCTCGGCATGGACAGCTACGTCCTGGCCGCCGCCGGCGACGCCGAGGTTCAGCTCCGGCGCTTCGCGCTCGAGGTGGCGCCGGCCGTGCGCGAGTCGGTCACTCGGGCCAGGACGAAGTAGGTCGGGCTCTCGGTCAGGCCGGAGTGGCCGTCCTGGCCGCGCATGATCTCGAGTGTGAGCCCGGCCCTGGCCAGCTGCGACTCGACGTCCTCCGGCCAGCACAGCGTGACCGCCGCCCGGTGCGTCCAGCCGCCCGGATAGTCGACCTCGATCTCGGCCCGTTCGCCGGCGGACTCCTGGACCCGAACGGTCGGATGCTCGCCCCCGAGCAGCCAGTGCGGGTTCATCTGCTCGAACGCGACGCATGCGGCGCTGTGGCGCGCGGCCACGGCGAGGCGGCGTGCGTCGCCGAGGATGCTGGAGGGCCCGATCACGAGCGGGAACCGGCGGCCCAGGTCCAGGTCCTCGATCAGCGCGTGTACCAGCTCGACGCCCGGCAGTCGCTCGCGGAGCCGTTCCAGCATGCCGGGGTGGGCGTCCACCCCGGTCAGCTCCACGCCGGCCGCCGCCAGCGGCACGGCGAGCCGGCCGGCGCCGATGCCCAGGTACAGCACGGGCCCGTCCGCCGCGCGGCACCAGCCCAGCCAGGGCTCGAGGTGGGTCGCGTCGGGCAGCGACGCGTACAGCTCGGCAAAGCCGGGATCCGGTTCCCGGGGGTCGTCACGCACCATCCGTGGCATGAACGCACGATAGACTCGGCAGCGTGCTGACCGCGATCGTGCTCGTGAGGGCGAGCCGGCACTCGATGGGTACGCTCGGACCGAAGCTGGCCGAGACGGATGGCATCGCCGAGGTCTACACCGTCACCGGCGACTGGGACTTCGTGGCCATCGTCCGCGTGCGCGAGCACGACGAGCTGGCACGCATCGTGACCCAGGAGCTGGCCCACCTGGACGGCGTCGAGCGGACGCAGACGATGGTCGCCTTCCAGCAGTTCTCGCGGCACGACCTGGAGGCCATGTTCGGCCTCGGCATGGAGCCGTAGCAACCTGCTCCAGGTCGCTCTGGAGGCCGCCAGGGCCGGGGCCGCGGTGCTGCGCCAGGTCGGACTGGATCACCGGCCGGGCGAGCGCAAGCAGCGACCCGGCGACTACGTCACGGACGCCGACCGCGCCAGCGAGCAGGCGATCGTGGACACGCTGACGAGGCTGGCGCCCGGCGTCCAGGTGCTCGCCGAGGAGCGCGGCGGCGCCCGCTCCGGCACGCGATGGGCGGTCGACCCCCTGGACGGCACGACCAACTTCACGCGCGCGATGCCGGTGGTCGCCGTCTCCGTGGCGCTGCTCGACGGCGGACAGCCGGTGGTCGGGGTGGTGATCGCGCCGTGGCTGGGCCTGGAGTTCGCGGTCGAACGCGGCCGCGGAGCCACCCTGAACGGCGAGCGGCTGCCGCCCCGCGGCCCGGGCGATCCGGCGCGAGCCGTGGTCGCGACCGGCTTCCCCTTCCGCGTCAAGGACCGGATGGAGCGCTACCTGCCCGTCCTCCACGGGTGCCTGCGGCGGTGCGAGGACGTGCGCCGGGTGGGCTCGGCCGCGCTCGACCTGGCCTGGACCGCGGCCGGCACGTTCGATGGCTTCTTCGAGCTGAGCCTCGGCACGTGGGACGTCGCGGCCGGGGCTGCGCTGGTGCTGGAGGTGGGCGGCCGGGTCAGCGACTGGTCGGGCGGCCAGGACTGGCTGGAGAGCGGCGACATCATCGCCGCCCCGGCCGCCGTCCACGAGGTGCTGCTGAACCTGGCCCGGGAGTAGGCGGCCTATCCCGAAAGGCCGTACAAGCTGCGTCAGGCCTGCAGACGTGCGCCAGTAGAGTTTCGAGTCGATGAAGGTGGTCCGGCTGCTCGTGCTCGGCATGCTGTCCCAGCACGGCCCGATGCACGGTCACCAGCTCAAGCTGACCATCCAGACGATCGACATCGAGGCCTGGAGCGAGGTGCGGGCCGGGTCCCTGTACCACGCGCTCCACCAGCTCGCCGTCGAGGGGCTGATCGAGCAGGCGAAGACGGAGCGGCCGGGCCGGCAGCCGGCGCGGACCGTGTACCGGATCACTCCCGCCGGCGAAGCCGAGCTCCAGGCCCTGCGCGAGCGCGCGCTCCGGGTGGTCCAGCCGCCGGCCGACCCGTTCGACATCGCGCTCTGGGTGGCGGCCGGGCTGCCGGCGTCGGTGCTGGAGGACGCGGTCCGGGAGCGGCTGGCCACCCTGCGCCGGCAGCTGCGGGACGTCGCCGCCGAGCGGGGCGAGCTCCTGGAGCGGGGCGTGCTGCCGGAGGTGGGGTCGATCCTCATGCGCCACGCCGAGACCAGGCTGGACGCGGAGATCCGCTGGCACGAGGAGCTGCTGGCCGTGGTGCCGGCGCTGCGGCCGGGAGGCCCGCAGGGAGAGCAGGCGCAAGATTGATCAAACTTGACAACTCAAAGTTGAGTAGTTAGCCTGGCCGGCATGCAAATCTCGCTCGAAGGCCTGACCCTCCACGTCGCCGACATCGCCCGCGCTCGCGACTTCTATCTCTCCATCCCCGGCGCGGAGCTCCTGACCGAGCGCGCCGACGAGTTCGCGCTGATCCGCATCGGCCGCAGCCGCCTGGGCCTGCTCAACCGCAGGGTGCTGCGCGGCGGCGGCCCGCCGTTCCACATGGAGATCTGCACCACCGGCAGCGCGGTCGACGAGCTCTACGAGCGCGTGCGTGCCGCCGGCATCGAGACCGACGGGCCCCCGCGGGACCGCCCCTGGGGCGAGCGCACGTTCCACGCCACCGACCCCGACGGGAACACGGTGGAGTTCGACTCCACGCTGGAGGACTGAGCGTCGTGTACGTCTGGGCGCCGGGCGCCTTGCAGTAGCTGCACCTGGCCTTCGCCATCGCCTGGGTTGGCGGCGCGCTCGGCTCCCACACGACCGAGACGCCACTCGCATGCGCCAGGCGTCCAGACCAGTTCCGCCCCACTCAGCCGTCCGGGGGAGGGGGACTCCGTCAGGCGGCCGCTTCCAGCAGGGCGTCGACCGCGATCCTGGCGGCGGTGCCGATCACGTGGTCGGCGGCAGGGTCGTTCCACCTGGGCTCGAACGAGCGGGTGAAGACGGCGACCGCGACCCGGCCACGACCGGGCACCTCGACCACGCCGGCCTCGTTGCGGATGCCCCACAGCGTGCCGGTCTTCCCGCCGATCCGCTCTGCGCCGCCGAAGCCGCTGCGCAGCCTGTCGCGCCACACCTGGCTGAGCAGGATCCGGCGCATCTCCGCACAGGCCTCGGCCGGCCCCGCTTCGTCCCTCCAGATCAAGGTGAACAGGCGCGCGATCTCCCGCGCCGTGCTCCGCACCGCCGTCTCGGGGCGCAGCGAGCGGTTGCTCGTCATCGCGGCGGCGCCCGCCGCCTCCACGCGCTCCATGTCCCCCGGGACGGGAGGCCAGCTCAGCCCCAGGTCCTCCTGGAACGTGCGCAAGATGGCCCGGCAGTCGGCGTCGATCACGGTCTGCTCCAGGCCGAGCCCACGCAGGGTTCGGGCGACGTCGTCCAGGCCGATCCGCTCGGCCAGGAAGTCGGTGGCGGTGTTGTCGCTGACCGCGATCATCAGCTGCGCGAGATCGCGCCAGGACAGCTCGACGTCGTCGAGCATCGCGGAGATGCCGGTCGGACCGGGCACCCGGAAGCCGGCCGGCACCCGGGCCCGCTCGCGCTCGTCGATCCGGCCTTCCGCCACCTGACGCTCGAACTCGACGAGGAGCGGCACCTTGAACACCGAGGCGAGCACCACCAGCTCGTCGCTCTGGTGTCCGAGCTCCGTGCCGCGGTCGACGTCGACGGCGTGCAGGAACCCGTCGACACCTGCCGCGTGAAAGGCCTCCTGGATCTGCTGACCGGCTGCTGCCGCCTCGATCATGGATCTCCTCCCGGTTTCAGCCCTTTCGCGGATTGGGAGCGCAGATGGTGGTGGAAGCGAGGGCTGCCGTGCTCCAGCGTATAGAACCTGACCGGGGCCCAGGTCCGGGTGCCGGCGGTGCGGACCACGTACAAGGAGCCCGAGAGGTCGATCGCCGTCACGTGCCAGCGGCCCTGCGGTCGCGGCGAAGAGGGTGCTGCCGCGAAAAGAAAGGGGGGCCTGCCCCCTTGCACCTATTACAGCTGGCCGGTCATGCGGCGGATGGGCAGGAGGACCAGGCTGCGCCACTGCTGGCGCAGCGCGACGTCCAGCGGCACCGAGGCGGGGCGGCCGCGCCGCGGGAGGGTCCGGCACTCCATGACGGCCGTTCGGAAGTCCTCGGCGGTCTCGCCATCGAACTCGGTCAGCACCTGGCCCAGGTCGTGGCGGCCGAAGTGGCTGTCGCTGGCGCCGATGGCCGCGCCCAGGCGCTCGCGGTTCGCGTTGTAGAAGTCGGCGAGCAGCCGGCGGCGGCCCGCCGTGGTCGGTGACGGGTGGTCGACCTCGATGCCGTCCACGCGGTGCCGCTCGATCAGGCGGGCCAGCATCCCCGGCTGGCACGAGGCGAAGTACGTCGGCATGAACGGGTGCGGGATGATCGCCAGCGCGCCCTGGTCGTGGATGGCGTCGACGGTGTCCTCCAGCGACATGCCGCTGCGCACCGGACGGTCGAGGAACCAGCCCATGACGTGCGTCTGCGCGGGCCAGCGCGTCGTGATCTCCTCGCCGCACACGACCGCCAGGCCTGCGGCCTCGCCCACCGCGCGCACCTCGTCGGCGCTGGCCATCGTGTCGTGGTCGCAGACGGCGATCAGCCGCAGGCCGCGCTCGATGGCGCCGCGCACGAGCTCCTCGGGCTCGACCATGCCGTCGGAGGCGGTGGTGTGGCAGTGCGGATCGGCGAGGCTCATGCCGCCGCGACCCCGTCGCCCAGGAGCGAGCTCGCGAACCGCGCGACGTCGAAGGGCGCCAGGTCGGTCGGTCCCTCCCCCACCCCGATCATCTTGGTCGGCACGCCGAGCTCGGACTCGATGGCCACGACAGCGCCGCCCTTGGCGGTGCCGTCCATCTTGGTCAGCACCAGGCCGCTGATCGCCAGCGCCTGGTTGAAGCCCCGGGCCTGGACGAGGTTGGACTGGCCCAGGTTGCCGTCCAGCACCAGGAGCGACTCGTGCGGCGCCCCCGGCAGCGCCTTGGCCGCCACCCTGCCGACCTTGCCCAGCTCGTTGAGCAGGTTGCTCTGCGTCTGGAGGCGACCGGCCGTGTCCACCAGCACGACCCCGTGGCCGCGGCGGCCGGCGGACTGCAGGGCGTCGAAGACGACCGCGGCCGGGTCGCCGCCGGGCTGGCCGGCCAGGCAGGGGACGCCGGCCCGATCGGCCCAGACCTGCATCTGCTCGATCGCGGCCGCCCGATAGGTGTCCGCGGCCACCACCAGCGGATTGAACCCGTCCTGCCGGAGCAGGTAGGCGAGCTTTCCGACCGTGGTGGTCTTACCGGAGCCGTTGATGCCGTAGAGGAGCACGCACGAGGGGCGCGCGTCGATCATCAGCCCCCTCGGGCGCTGCGACATCGCCGCGGTCAGCTGCTCCGCAAGCGCGGTGCGGGCGGCCTCCAGCGTGCCGGGACGGCGCTCCCTGACGGCCTCGGCCACCCTGGTCGCCAGGCTCGGGCCGAAGTCGCCGGCGATCAGCACCTCGACCAACTCGTCGTAGAAGCCGGGGCTCAGCGGCGTGCCGGCCGCGCGGAGGCCCTCGGTGAACAGACTGCGCGTGCGGGTTGCGACGCGATCCCAGATCGATGGCATGGAGTCCTCATTGTGCCGAGTCGCGACCGGTCGCTTCCGGCTCGTCGTTCTCGTCACGGGTATCAGGCTCGGCTCAGCTGCACCAGGAGCGGGCGATGGTCGCTGCCCGTGGCGGGGAGCACCTCCGCCGAGGTCGGCCGCAGGCCGCGGCTGAGGACATGGTCGGTGGCGACCGCGGGCGCCCAGGTTGGCCAGGTGAACGCCGGGCCGCTCGCCGTCGCCGCCGCGGCGTCCCGGAGCCGGCCGGTGAGCGGCTTCAGGGCGCTGTCCATCTCACCCGCGTCGAGGTCGCCGGCCACGAGGAGCCGCGGCGCCCTGTCGTTCTGCACGGTGGCCGCCAGGGCCGCCAGCAGCAGGTCGCGCGGCTGCCTGACGCTGATGGGGTTCGGTCGCGGCAGGTGGACCGCGTAGAGCACGACATCGCCGCCCGGCGCCTCGACCACCGCCCGGTGGATGCCCGTCCACCCCTCTCCGAGGTCCAGGGTGGCCGCATCGCGAATCGGCCACCGGCTCCAGATCGCGTCCCGGTCCAGCACGACGTGGTACGGCAGCCGGTCCTGGAACGCGCCGGCGTACACGGGCACGGCGTCGGGCTGGACCTCCTGCAGCGGCAGCAGGTCGGGCTGCGCGCGCAGCAGCACCCGAGCGGTGCCCGGCGGATCGGCGTTGATCCAGAGGACGTTGTGCGTGACCACGCGCAGTGCGCCGGCCCTGGCGACGGGGTGGCGGAACAGCATCGGCTCGCACAGCCCGACCCAGACGATCACCAGCAGGAGGCTGGCCGCGCCGGCGAGCGGGCTGCGGCGCACGGTCGCGACCCCGGCGCCGGCGATGACCAGGACGGCGGTCCAGGGCGCGACGCTCTCCCAGAGGGCGCCCAGCGCGAAGGCGCGCGGCACCGACGCATGCGCGATGAGCAGGATCGCCACGAGCGTGATCCCCACGGCTGGACGCCATCCCCGTCTGAACACGGCGCCAATGGTGCCAGCCCGGAGCCCCCGGCCGCCATCGAGGCGGCGCGCGCCACGGGAGATGAACACCCGAACGGGCGCTCGGCTCCGCGCTCAAGATCCCCGCCACTTTCGGCTTGACTCTCATGCGGATGAGGGAACGAAACTGGCCGCATGGCCGACGCAGGAGGCGAGCTCATCCCCATCGGGCGCTTTTCGAAGCTGGCCGGGCTGAGCGTGCCGCAGCTGCGCCACTACGACCGGCGCGGCATCCTGCCGCCCGCCGCCAGGGACCACCGTTCGGGCTACCGCTACTACCGCGAAGCCCAGGCCGCCGCGGCACGGGCCATCGCCCTGCTCCGCTCGATCGACGTCCCCCTGGCGGACGTCCAGGAGCTGCTGGACGCACCGGAGCCGGAGCGGGTGCGGCGCGTGTTCGCCCAGCACCGGCTCCGGGTGGAGCAGCGGCTGGCGGAGGCGCGGGCGGCCCTGGAGTCCATCGACCGGATCATCGAGGAGGGAGCGCTCATGGATGCTGAGAACAGCTGCTCGTTCTGCCGCAGACCCGCGGCGGAGGCGCCGATCCGCCTGACGACCGGCAGCGCCCGCATCTGCGCGGGCTGCGTCGACCTGGTCCGTGAGGTGCTGGAGATCGAGGCCAGGAACCCATCGCCCCGCAAGCCCCGGAATCCGGACGAGCCGCTGCACGCGTGCGCCTTCTGCGGCCGGGACCAGACGAGGGTCCAAAAGCTGGTCGCCGGCCCGAACGTGGCGATCTGCGACGACTGCGTGGCGGGCGTGGCGGCCTGACGGCCGGTCCGGACGACTACGCGGTCTGCGCGGCCTCGGACTTGCCCTTCGCCTGGATGTCCTCCAGGCGGACCGACACCAGGTGGGACGAGCCGCTCTCGTCCAGGTGGACCCCGTAGAGCGACGCGGCGCTGGCCATCGTCAGGTGGTTGTGGGTGATCACCATGAACTGCCGGTCCCTGCCCAGGCGCACCAGCAGGTCGCCGTAGCGGCCCACGTTGGCGTCGTCGAGGGCGGCGTCCACCTCGTCCAGGATGGTGAACGGGGCCGGGTTGATCTCCTGCAGCGCCACCACCAGCGCCAGCGCCGTCAGCGCCCGCTCGCCCGAGCTGAGCAGCGAGATGTTCTGCATCCGCTTCCTGGGCGGCTGGACCAGGATCTCCACCCCGCTGCGCGGCCCGTCGGAGCCCTCGGCGTGGCGCAGCGTGGCCTGCCCGCCCGCGGTCAGCTCGCAGAAGAACTCCTGGAAGTTGGCCGCCACGGCGCCGAACACCGCCTCGTAGCGGGTCTCCTCCTCCTCGCGCAGACGGGCGATCAACGTCGCGAGATCGACGCGGGCCGCGCCGATGTCGTCGAGCTGACTGACCAGGTTCTTGTAGCGCTCCTCCAGCTCGGCGCACTCCTGCTCGGCGAGCTCGTTGACCGGCCCGATCTCGTGCAGCCGGCGCTCCAGCTGGCGCATCTCGCGCTCCCGCGCCTTGCCGCCCGGCACCTCCTCCGGCGCCATGCCGGCGGGCATCCGCTCGCGGAGCTCCTCCATCCGCGCCTGCGCCAGCTCGGCCTCGCGCTGGTGCAGGCCGCGACCGCCCTCCAGCGTGGAGACCTTGAGCCGGGCGTCGACCCGGGCCTCCTCGGCCGTGACCAGGCGCCTGGCGGTCTCGGCCAGCTCGGCCTCCTCGTCGGGGGTCTCACGCTCGGCCGCCTCGAGGCTGGCGCGAGCCGCCGCCACCCGCTCCCGCAGGCCCGGCAGCGCCGACGACGCCCCCGCCGCCTGCTGCTCCGCCTGTTCGGCGCGCTTCAGCCGGGTCTCGCGACCGCGCTCGAGCGCGGCCAGGTCGTTCTCGACGGCCTGGACCTGCCGGCGCAGGTCCGAGGCCCGTTCGCGCCAGCGGGCCCGCTCCAGCTCCAGCCGGTGGACCTCGGCCCGGTGCTCGGCGAGCAGCTTCTCGTGCTCGTCGACCGCCCGGCGCAGCTCCCTGGCCGTCGCGTCCGCGGCCTCCGCCACCTCGACGAGCTCCGGCAGGCGGGTCGCCTCTCGGGCCTCCGCCTCCCGGGTCGACGCGAGCTGGTGGCCGATGTCGTCGAGCTGGCGCCGCTGGCTGGCCTGGGAGTGCAGCTCGTTCACCCTGCCCTGCGCCCGCCGGCTCTCCTCGCCCCGCTGCCGCGACTCGGCGGCGACCGGCTCGACCTGCGCGATCTCGTCCGCCAGCCGGCGGCGGCAGGCGGCCAGCGCCACGCGCGGGTCGCTGCCGGCGCGGACCAGGCCCGCCTCCCGGTAGACGCCCTCCACGCTGACGTCCCTGCCGACCACGACGCGGCCCAGCAGCCGCCTGCCGAGCGTCTCGAACCCGGCCTCGCACGCGACGTGCTCGAACAGCGACCCGGACTCGACCTCGGGCTCGCCGTC
>DASYBH010000353.1:0-8998 GCA_036500885.1 Candidatus Dormiibacterota bacterium | reverse complement strand
GTCGGGAGCCGAACCGTACCCTCCGTGCGTCTTCGTGTCCTCCGTGCCTCCGTGCTTCAACAACTCAGACCAGATCGCACGCCCCAACCCATTCCGGACAGACTTCACGAGATTTGCCTACCCAGGATAACGGGACAGCTGGACCTCGTTCCGACCGGCACGTGTCGACGGGTTCCCCGCTGAGAACGCCGTCCCTTTCGTGGTCAGCCGTCACGTCCGCAATGGTCGAGGTCCAGCACGCCGAGCAGACCTTCGGCCCCATCGCCTTCCACCGGCTCACCGAGCATCGGTCGCCGGCCCTGGGCGGTCTGCTCTGCTGCCCGGTCGGGCAAGCCCTTGATATCTCTATCACTTAACCTTCCACTGCTCAGCCCTTAGCCGTGCATGACCACCATGGACGACATTGCCCATGTCGTTGGCGGGAGGGCTGTGGTGAGCGTGAAGCCGGTCGGGCCCATGACCCGTCGCGCCGGGGCGGCCAACGGGCGCAGGAGGATGCGGGTCTGGACGATGACTCCGATCCAGATCTGGCTGCTGACCGGCCTCTTCTGGCTGGCGACCGCCGTCCTCGCCCTGTCGATTCATGCGGAGATGGCGGACTCGCAGCAGACCTTCGATACGATCGGCGCCCACAGCGAGCGGAACCTCACCTATGCCCAGAACCTGTACTTCGTGCTGTCGGCCCTGGACGCCGACGCGGCCGATTATCTCCTCGTCGACGCCTACCCACCGCCGCAGCTGACCAAGGACCGGATCCGCGGTGACTACCAGGCTCTCCGCCAGTCGGCCGTCAACCTCCTGGTCTCGGCCGATCAGAACGTCACGCACAGCGACCGCGAGCGCTACACCGTCTACCGTCTGCAGACCAAGCTCCACGAGTTCGACTCGTACGTCGCCTCGGCCTGGCTCCTCACCGACCAGGGCCATCGCGCGGACGCCGTGGCGGCATACGAGCAGGCGACCGACATCATGCAGAACGAGATCAACGGCATTCTCGAGGCGGCCCAGGAGTTCGCGGCCATCAACCGCCAGGACCTGAACGCCGCCTACGCCCGCGGTCGGACACAGGCCGTGCGGGCGCATCTCCCAGAGCTCGAAGCTGGCTCGGGGATGGCCGCCCTGGCTTCGCTGGCGCTGCTCATGCTGTTCCTCGTCAGGCGCACGAAGCGGGTCTTCAGCCCTCCGCTGATCGTGGCGGCGGGGTTGACGCTGGCGTTGATGATCGGCGCCAACCAGGTCCTGACGGTCAGCGGCGACAGACTGCGTACCGTCCAGAAGGCGTACGGCTCCGTGGACGCGCTGCGTCAGACCCGGGCGCTCGTGTTCGACAGCAAGGCGGACGAGAGCAGATACCTTGCCGATCCGGCACGGCGGCGACTGTACGAGTCCACGTTCCTCATCAGGTCGCGAGCGGTGGCCAGCTTCCAGCCCCGTCCCACGCTGGGCACCTACGACGCAGCGCTGGCGGAGCAGGTCGCGATACTCGAGAGCGGTGGAGCGCCCGCGATCGAAGGTCAGCTGGGCGCCGCATTGCAAAGCGTGCGAGGAGACGTGGAGCCCGCCGCGGCGCGGGCGACCCTGGCCGCGTATGCGCAGTTCCAGAAGGACGATCGAGTGCTCCGGGCATACGTGGCCAGGAACGATCTTCCCGAGGCCGTTCGCTTCAGCCTCGGCTCCAGGGCGGGCGACTCCCAGGGCGACCTGACCGTCCTCGACCGCGACCTCGCGCGCTGGATCGACATCAACCAGGCTCAGGGCGACGCTGACCTGGGGTCGGGCACGGCGGCGCTCTCCGGCTGGCAGTGGATACCCGTGGCCGCGTGGCTGCTGATCGCGAGCCTCGCCTACCTCGGGATCCGGCGGCGGCTCAACGAATATCCCACCTTCGTCGCCATCATCGCCAGCCGGCTGTCCAGGGCCAGCTGACCGGTCGCTCTGCCGTCGGTCGCTTGACTGGACCGCCCGCCCGACCCCTGACCGACCAGGGTGAGCGGGATGGCTCGCTACGTCATGCGCAGGGCGCCGTCGAGGCGGATCGTCTCGCCGTTCAGCATGCGGTTCTGGATCACGTGCAGCACGAGGGCGGCGTACTCGGCGGCCTCGCCGAACCGCTTCGGGAACGGGGTGAGCGCCGACAGCTCCGCCCGCACCGGCTCCGGCACCGCGTGCAGCATCGGCGTGTCGAAGATGCCCGGTGCGATCGTGACCACCCGGATGCCGAGCTCGCCCAGCTCGCGGGCCAGCGGCAGGGTCATCGCCACGATCCCGCCCTTGGCCGCGGCGTAGGCCGTCTGCCCGAGCTGTCCCTCGAACGCGGCGATCGAGGCGGTGTTCAGCACCACCCCGCGCTCCCCGTCGCACAGCTCGGACGTCCGCGCCATCGTCGCGGCCGCCAGCCGGACGCAGTTGAAGGTGCCGACCAGGTTGACGTTGACGACCCGGGCGAAGTCCTCCAGGCGCCCGGGGCCGCTCCGCCGCAGGACCCTCCCGGCCGCCGAGATCCCGGCGCAGTTGACCAGCACGTTCACCTCGCCGAAGGCGTCGACCGCCCGGCTCAGCGCCGCCTGGACCTGGTCCGGGTCGACTATGTCCGCCGGGGTGAAGACGGCACGCGGCCCGAGGTCCCGGACCGCGTCGTCGCCCCGCCGGGCGTCCCTGCCGAGGATCGCCACCGTGCCGCCCGCGGCCACGATCGCCGCCGCGGTCGCCCGGCCGAGCCCGGACGTGCCTCCCGTGACCAGCGCCCTGACCCTGGCCAGCTCCATCAGGCGGGCGCGGGCCCGAGCCCGCGCCTCACTCGGACCAGCGGTACGCCGCCGCCCCCCAGGCCATCCCCGCGCCGACCGCCGGCATCAGCAGCCATTCGCCCGGGCTGACGCATCCCCGCTTCCGGGCCAGGTCCAGCGTGACGGGGATCGACGCGCCCGAGATGTTGCCGAGCTCCGGGTACGTCACCAGGACCCGGTCTCTCGGGTACCCGATCGCCTCCGCGTAGCCGTCCACGATCCGCTGCGACGCCTGGTGGGGCACGATCAGGGCCACGTCCTCGAGCCGGATGCCCGCCCGGCGGACGACGTCGTGCGTCGCGGACGCCATGCGCTCGATCGCCCAGGGCGTGATCTCCGAGAAGCGGAACCGCCAGTAGTGCAGCCCCTGCTCGACCACCTCGGGCGAGACGGGCTGACGGCTGCCGCCGCCCGGCACGAACACGTAGCGGCCGAGGTGCCCGTCGGACCCGGTGCTGATGAAGAGCGCGCCCGCACCCGAGGGGTCCGGCTGGACGACCGCGGCGCCGGCGCCGTCCCCGAACACGGTCTGCGGCAGCCAGTCGGCCGGGTCGTTGAGCATCGACGTGACGTCGGCGGCGACGACGAGGGCGGTGCCGTACCGGCCGGTCTCGAGCAGCGCCTGCACCACGAGCAGCGCGTCGATGAAGCCCGTGCACGCCGAGTCCACCTGGATGAACTTCGCCCTGCTGCCCAGGTTGTCCTGCACCTGCGCGGCCGCCTGGGGCAGGCGGTGGTCGCCCGTGAACGTGGCCAGCACGATCAGGTCCACCGCGCCGGCCGGCAGGCCGGCGTCGTCCAGCGCTCGCTCGGCGGCCCTGGTCGCGAGGTCCGACGTTGCCTCCCCGGGAGCGGCCACGTGCCGGCGCCGGCCGCCGTGGTGCGCCTGCGCCCACTCGTCGAGCGAGAGCCCACGCCGCCGGGAGCGGTCGTAGGCCGCCCGACGCTCGATCTCGTCGTTGCTGACGGTGCGCGACGGGAGATAGCTCCCCGTGCCGCTGATGCGGATCCCCATCCCGTCAGCCACGTTCTGCCGGCCCGGCGCCCAGCGTCGTGTTCAATTTCGCTCCCTCCCAGCTAGTCGCCACCGATCGGCGCCGGCCGTTCCGACGAGGGTAGGAACCCGGGGCGGCCGTTGTCAACTGTGCGGGACGGCCATGTCAAGTGGTGTGTTCGCCAGCGGTCGCGCGACCGCGGCATCCACCTGACTTGCCAATCGCTTGACAAGCCGGCCGGCGCCTACTTACCCTCCCGTGGGACCTCGGCTCGTCAGACAGGGGGGAGGAAGCTCGTGGGAGCTGCCGGCCGGCTCGGCTATCTGCGTTATCCGTCGATCTGCGGGGATCGGATCGTCTTCGTCGCCGACGGTGACCTGTGGACCGTGGGGACGGGCGGCGGTCAGGCCTGGCGCCTGACGGCCGGGCTGGGCGAGATGACCTGGCCGCGGATGTCGCCCGACGGCAGCCACGTCGCCTTCGTCGGGCGGGAGGACGGGCCGGCCGACGTGTACCTGGTGCCCACCGGCGGCGGTGCGGCCCGGCGGCTGACGTTCCACGCCCGACCGCTGCAGGTCGCCGGCTGGAGCCGGGACGGCTCGGCCGTCCTCTTCGCCAGCAGCCTCGAGCGCGTCGACCCCTTCGACTACTGGCTGCACGAGGTCGGCGCCGGGGGCGGGCTCACCCGCCGGCTCCCGCTCGGGCCCGCCGCGTCGATCTCGTACGGCCCCGCCGGCGGCGCCGTCATCGGCCGCCAGCGGCTGCGCGAGGCCGTGTTCTGGAAGCGGTACCGGGGCGGTGGGATGGGCACGCTCTGGATCGACCCGGACGGCCGCGGCTGCTTCCGCCGGCTGGTCGCGCTCGACGGCAACCTGTTCGCGCCCTGCTGGGTGGGCGACCGGGTGTACTTCCTCTCGGACCACGAGGGTTACGGCAACGTCTACTCCTGCACCCCGGCCGGAGAGGACCTCCGCCGGCACACCGACCACGAGGACTACTTCGCCCGCGCCCTGACGAGCGACGGGCGCCGCCTCGTCCACCAGTCGGGCGGCGACCTGTGGGTGCTGGAGCCCGGCGCCCTCCAGCCGGAGCGGCTGGACGTGCGGCTGGTCTCCTCGTGGACGCGGCGCCGGCCCCGCCCAGTGGACGCGCGCCCCCACCTCGAGTCGGCGCAGCTCAGCCCGGACGGCTCCCGCATCGCGATCACGGCGCGGGGCCGGGCGTTCACGTTCAGGAGCTGGGACGGCGCGGTGCGCCAGCACGGCGCACCCCAGGGTGTCCGCTACCGCCTCCTGTCGTGGCTGCCCGAGCGCGACCGGCTGGTCGCGGTCAGCAGCGACGCGGACGACCGGGACGGCGAGCGCGTGGCGGTGCTCGGCCTGGACGCCGCGACGCCGGAACGGCGGCTGGCCGCCGACGTGGGTCTGGCGCTGCAGCTCGAGGTGGCGCCGGCGCGGGACCTCGTCGCCGTCGCCAACCACCGTCACGAGCTCCTGCTCGTCGACCTGCGCGGCGACGCCGGCGGCGCCGTGCGGATGCTGGACCGCAGCGAGCACGGCCCTCCGCGGGGCCTCGCCTGGTCCCCCGACGGGCGGTGGCTGGCGTACGGCTTCCAGGACACGCGCGAGACCTGCGCGATCCGGCTCTGCGAGGTGGATACGGGGGCCATCCACACGATCACGCAGCCGGTGCTCTGGGACCACCGGCCGTCGTTCGACCCCGGCGGGCGCTACCTGTACTTCATCGGGCGCCACTGGCGCGACGCCGTGGACGACGAGATCCACTACGACCTCGACCTGCCCCGCGCCGGCCGGCCCCACGCCATCTGCCTGCGCGCGGACGTCCCGGCGCCGTTCGACGGGCCCGCCGGCGGAGCCACCGAGGGGAGGTTCGAGATCGACCTGGACGGGATCGACGAGCGGATCGTCCCGTTCCCCGTGCCCGCTCGCCGCTACGTGTCCGTGCATGGCATCCACGGCGGTGCGCTGTTCGTCTCGCTGCCCGTCACGGCCGACAAGCTCCGCGCCTTCCTCGACCGCTGGAGCCCGCCCGGCACGCTGCAGCGCTGCGACCTGGAGAGCGAGCGGGTGGAGACGCTGGCGGAGGGGATCGTCGACGTCCGGGTGGCCGCCGACGGCAGCACGGCACTGTGCCGCACGCCGAACGGGCTCCGCGTCGTCCGGGGCGGGGAGCGGCCGCACGAGGGCGACCGGCCCGGGCCCGGCACCGGCTGGGTGGACCTCGACCGGGTGCGGGTCGCGATCGACCCGGAGGCGGAGTGGCGGCAGACGTTCCGGGAGGTGTGGCGGCTGCAGCGCGAGAACGGCTGGTCCCCGGACCAGTCAGGGGTGGAGTGGGACGGCGCGTACGAGCGGTACGCGCCGCTGCTCGACCGCGTCGCGGACCGCTCCGATCTCACCGACCTCATCGGCGAGCTGATGGGCGAGCTCGGCGTGTCGCACGTGTACGAGTTCGAGGCGGAGGTCCGGCATGGTCCCGGCCACCTCCAGGGCTTCCTGGGCGTGGACTGGAAGCTCGACGCGGAGGCCGGCGACTACGTGATCGCCGGCCTGGTGCGCGGCGACCCGTGGGACCCGGCGGCCACCTCGCCGCTGCGCCGGCCCGGCCTGGACGTGCGGGAGGGCGACCACGTCGTGGCCGTCAACGGGCGGCGGGTCGACGCCTCGACGACGCCGGGCGAGGTGCTCGCCGGCCAGGCCGGCAGGAAGGTCGCGGTGACCGTCCGGCGCCCGGGCGGGGAGGCCCGCGACGTGACGGTGCGCGCGCTGTCCGATGAGCTGCCGGGCCGGTACCGCGACTGGGTGGAGGCGAACCGCCGCCGGGTGCGCGAGGCGTCCGCCGGCCGTGTCGGGTACGTCCACGTCCCGGAGACATTCCACAGCGGTCTGGCCGCGTTCCAGCGCGTCTTTCTCGCGGAGTACGACCGTGGCGCCCTGATCGTCGACGTGCGCGGCAACTGGGGCGGGCACCTCTCGATCGTGGTGCTCGAAAAGCTGGCCCGGCGCCGCTACGCGTACGGCGTCGTCCGCCGGGGCGTCCCGGCGCCGTTCCCGCCGCACTCTCCCGCCGGTCCGCTCGTCTGCCTGACCGACGGGCACGCGGGCTCGGACGGCGACGTCATCGCCCTGGGCTTCCGGGAGCTGGGCCTCGGCCCGACGGTCGGCGGGCGCACATGGGGCGGCGTCACCGGGATCCCGCACATGGCCCCGCACCGGCTGGCTGACGGCGCGGTCATCACGGAGCCCAGAGTCATGTACTTCTTCGACCGGGCCGGCTGGCCCGAGAACCACGGCGCGGACGTGGACGTCGAGGTGGAGGCGCTCCCGCAGGACTATGCCCGCGGCGCCGACCCGCGGCTCGAGCGCGCCGTGGAGATCGCGCTGGAGCGCCTCGAGCGGTTCCCTGCGCACCGGCCGCGCATCCCGGAGCCGCCGTCCCTGCGGCCGGGCCCGCTGCCTCCTCGCGGCCGGGTGGGCGCGTCGTGAGCCCGGTGCGCCGGGCTCCGCTCTTCACCCTCTTCGCCGCGACCACCGTGTCCCTGACCGGCACGGCGGTGAGCCTGGTGGCCGTGCCCTGGTACGTGCTGGTGACGACCGGCAGCCCGGTGGCGACGGGCCTGGTCTCCGCGGTGATGGTGCTGTCGGAGGTCCTCGGCGGGCTGTTCGGCGGCGCCGTGGTGGACCGGGTCGGGCCGCGCTGGGGCAGCGTGCTGACCGATCTCGGCAGCGGCGTGGCCGTGGCCGGCATCCCCGCGCTGCACGCCACGGTCGGCGTCGCCTACTGGCAGGTCGTGGCCCTCGTGGCGGTACGGGCGCTGTTCGACTCGCCCGGGCTGTCGGCCAGGGTGTCGCTGATCCCGTCGCTGGCCCGGGCGGCCGAGTTCGACCTGGTCCAGGCCAACTCGATCTGGCACAGCTGCTTCCGCGGCGCGACGCTGGTCGGAGCGCCGCTCGCCGGCCTCCTCATCGCGTCGGCTGGCCCCGCCGACCTGCTGTGGCTGAACGCCGCCGGCTTCTGGTGCTCGGCCCTCCTGGTCGCGGCCGGCGTGCCGGCGACCGTCGCCGGCCGCCCGGAGGCATCCGGCGGCACGTATTTCACCGACGTCCTGGACGGGATCCGAGCGCTGTTCGCCGATCCGGTCGTCATGTCCCTCGCCCTGACGGTGGCCGTCGTGAACTTCCTCAACGCCCCGCTCAACGGCGTGCTGTTCCCCGTGTACGCCCGGCAGGGCCATGGCGGCTCAGCTGGTCTCGGCGTGCTGCTGGCGGCGACGGCGGCCGGGCAGGTGGTGGGGCTTCTCCTGTTCGGCGCCCTCGCCCGGCGGCTGCCGAGGCGGCCGGCGTACATCGTCAGCCTGCTGGCCAGCGGGCTGCTGTTCCTGGGCCTCGCGGCTGCGCCGAACCTCCCGGTCGCGGTCGTCCTCCTCGTCGCCGCCAGCCTCCTGTTCGGCCCCATCAACCCGATCTCGATCACGGTGATCCACGAACGCGTGCCGGCGCGGCTGCACGGGCGGATCATCGGAGCGACGCGCTCGGTCGCGTTCGCGGCGGCGCCGCTGGGCGCGCTCATCGGCGGCGCGGCGACGCAGGTCGCCGGCCTCGAGACGGCGCTGCTCGTCTTCGGCGCCGTCGGCGTGGCCACGGCGGCCAGCGCGTGGTTCAACCCGGCGTTCCGGCGCCTGGAGCGCGAGCCCGCCCCGGTCGAGGTCACGGCGCCCGCCACCGGGAAATGACGAACGATTCCGAGCGCCCGTGAGAGGCAAGGGGGCAGACCCCCTTGCGACTCTGTCGGAGTTTCGCGCCGCTACATGATCAGCCGCCGTCCGGGGAGACCCACGCCGGCAGCACCGGCAGCCAGCGCCCGCCCGCGTACGAGTCGCCCTGGTCGTGGGGCCCGAAGACGGCCGGCGAGTCGGAGATCGCACCGTCGGGGATGCTGACGGTGGCCGGACGCCCGGCGACGATCACCGGCAGCGTGCAGCGGAAGTCGAGCCGGGTCGCCACGGCCAGCGAGCCGGACCGCGGGGTCTGCGCCCAGCGGAAGGCCAGCAGGCCGGCGGCGGCCACGAGCGCCATCGCGATCACGGCGGCGACGACGAGCCACGGTCGACGGGACAGGACGCTCACTCGCAACCTCCAACAACGCGGATCCCGGTTCCAGAGGCGGCGATCGTGCCCGGCGGCATCGTCCCGACCG
>DASYBH010000352.1:0-1880 GCA_036500885.1 Candidatus Dormiibacterota bacterium | reverse complement strand
CACGTCCAGAAGTCGGTCGCCCGTCCCCGGGCCACCAGCCGCAGCCGCCGCTCCCACCGGTCCCGGACGTCCTCCCACCCGGGCTCGTAGGCCTCGCACTGGTGGTCGGCCGTGGCGACGCCGAACAGCAGGCTCATCCGCTGGTGGCCGGCGCCGTCCGCGGAGGCAGGAGCGGGGGGTTCTGCCGCGAGACCGAAGGCGACTGCACGACCGAGGTGTTGGTCTGCCCGTACGCGAGTTTCCAGGCACTTTGCGGTGAGCGCGAGCCGCGTGCGCTGTCGATGCACTCGAGCAGCACCCGGATTTTCCTCGCCAACCGCGGGATCGGTGCGCTAGAGTAACTCGGTCGTGTAGGCGTCGGGCGGGGGGACCGTAGTCGTCGCCGTCGGACCTGGGATTGGGGGGCTGGGCCGATGCCCAAGATCGAGGGACCTGGGCTCGGGGCGCAGCGCGCGCTGGACGATGCGACCATCAGCGGCGCCGGGTACGAGCGGGTCGACACAAAGGTCACCTGTGTGATCACCCGCTTCCAGCTCCGTTCCTTCTGGGACCTGATTCGCCTGCATCGAATCTACCGTCGCGTGCGCCGGGAGGCGCGGCAGCGCTGCTCGGGGCTCCTGCACGCGGGCTTTCTGGTCGAGGGCCCGCGCACGTTCTACTCGTTCACGCTCTGGAAGGACGAGGCCGCGATCGTGGAGTTCGGCACCGTCGTGGAGTCCCACATCCGGTACGCCGGCCGCGGCCTCGGGGCGACGTACCGGCCCGAGCTGGAACGGCCGGAGGTCTGGTCCACGCAGTGGAAGCTGGCCGCGATCAGCGAGAACCTGAACTGGGAGGGAGTGGACGTGCGTCCCCTGCTGAGTCCTCGATGACGCTGGACGCCGCCCGGCTGGTCCTGCAGCTCGCGCTGGGAGGCGTCTTCCTCGTGTCCAGCGCCGGCAAGGCGCGCCACCCGCTGGCCTTCGTTCGCGGCGTGGCGGACTACGAGATCCTCCCCGTTCCGCTGGCGTACGCGTTCGGAGCGGTGCTGATCCCGGCGGAAGCGTTCGTGGCGGTGGCGCTCCTGAGCGGGTTGGCGGCCGGCGTCGCCCTGCCCCTGGCCACCGGGCTCCTGGTCGTCTTCGCCGTGGCGGTCGCCATCAACCTTCGACGACACCGCGACGTGCTCTGCCACTGCTACGGCAGCCTGGGAGGGGAACGGCTCTCTGTCCGGTCGCTCGTCCAGCTCGCCCTCCTGATGGGAGCCGGACTGTTCGTCTGGAGCGGGGGCGGCGGGACCGTCCGCCTCCTCGCCAGTGCGGAGGATGCCGCCGTCGCGCTGGCGCTGGCCCTGGCCTGCCTGGTGGCCGGGCTGTGGCTGCTCCACGCCGACGAGATCGTGCGGCTCTTCCGCAAGGTCTGCAAGACGTGCTCTCGCCGGCCGGGCACGGTGAGGTCGCTCACGCCATGACCCTCGCCTTCCTGCCCGCGTTCGTCGTGCTCTGGGTGGTCGTCCTGTTCCAGGGACTGGTCATCGTCGGGCTGCTGCGGACCCTCCGCGACCTCCAGAACGTGGTCGAGAGCGGGCGGCTGCCCCGGCGACTGCCGGTGGGTGCCGTGAGTCCCGCGTTCAAGGGCACGGACCTCCGAACCGGCGCCGAGATCGACAGCTCGGAGCTGATGGGGCGCGAGCTGGTCGTCCTGTTCCTCTCCGAAGGGTGCCCGACCTGCAGGCGCCTGGCTGACGGCACGCGTCACGTTCCCGCCGAGCCGGGACAGACCCGGATCGCGGTGTGTCACGGCGGCGCCCGCGAGGCCGTCACCTTCGTGGACCTGCTGGCGAGCGACATCCCCGTGCTCGCGGATTCGGACGGTGGGGTGTTCTCGTCGTTCGCGATCAC
>DASYBH010000351.1:0-6890 GCA_036500885.1 Candidatus Dormiibacterota bacterium | reverse complement strand
ACGGCTGATTGCGAATTGGTATGAAGCACGAAGCCACGAAGAGCACGAAGACGCACGAAGGGCTCTGAGGTCAGCCTCAGCCCCCTAGCCGATCCCCAGATTCCCAATTCCTTCGTGCGTCTTCGTGGCCTTCGTGGCTTCGTGCTGCATTCCATTCAGATCAGACGAACACCGCTCCCTCCCAAAGAGGCACACCCTTCTCTGAACACTGATCCCCGCACTGTCAGACAAGGCGGCTTGACTACTTCGCCGTGCTCCCGGCTCGATGGTACGATCCTGGCTTCGTCCCACGGGACGGTTGCGCGTGCTGACTGGTACCAGGCCGCACTGACACAACGAAAGGGGGGTAGCTCGGCAGTGTATACGTCCATGACGTATGGCGCCTACATCACGCGACGGATGCTCATTCGTGCCCTTGTGACCTCGACGATCGGCACGTCGATCGAGTTCTTCGACTTCGGCCTGTATGGGCTCCTCGCGGTCACGATTGGGAAGACCTTCTTCCCAGCACAGAACCCGCTGGCCAGCACCCTGGCCGCCTTCGTCACGTTCGGTGCGGGATTCGCGGCCCGGCCGATCGGCGCCGCGGTCTTCGGTCACGTCGGCGACCGCGTCGGCCGCAAGGGCGCTCTGATCGTGACGCTGATGCTCACGGGGATCGCGACCTGCCTGATCGGCCTGGTACCGTCGTACGCCCAGATCGGCATCTGGGGCGGAATCATGGTGGCCAGCCTCCGCCTGCTCCAGGGCCTGGGCCTGGGCGGCGAGTGGGGTGGTTCGGTGCTGCTGACCGTCGAGTGGGCCGGGCCCGGCAGGCGCGGCCTCATCGGCTCCTGGCCACAGGTCGGCATCCCGCTGGGAGTGGCGCTGGGCAGCGTGTCCGTGCTGGTGTCGAACGCCCTCGTGCGCGATCCTTACTGGGCGTGGCGCGTCCCATTCCTCGCCAGCATCGTGCTGGTCGTGGTGGGCCTCTACCTGCGCCTCGGCGTGCGTGAGACGCCGGTGTTCACAAGGCTGCTGGAGGATCGGAGGATCGAGCGCCGGCCGGTGGTCGAGACGCTGCGCTACCAGTGGCGCGATGTCGTCCTGATCTGCCTGATGCGGGCCGGCGACCAGGCTCCAGCCCTCATCTTCAACACGTTCATCCTCGCCTACGGCACGCTGGTGCTGAGGCTGCCGCAGGAGACGATACTCCGCTACGGGCTCTTCCACACCCTCCTCTCGGCGGCACTGATCCCGCTCATGGGCCTCGCCTCGGACGTGATCGGACGCAAGCGAATCTATCTCCTGGGTGCGGCCGGCATGGCGCTCTGGGCCTTTCCCTTCTGGACCCTGATCAACACAAAGGTGCCGGTCGCCATGATGATCGCCTTCGTCGGCGCGGCGCTGACCTGGACCGCGATGTGCGGCCCCCAGGCCGCGCTGTTCGCGGAGACGTTCGCGGGCCGCCTGCGCTACAGCGGCGCGTCGATCGGCTACCAGCTGTCGGCGATCACCGCCGGGGGCCCGGCGACGATCGTCGCCACGTATCTGCTGAGCACGTTCAGGACGTCGTCCGCCATCGCCCTGTACATGATTGCCTGCGCCGTAGTCGGCGTCCTGGCCACGCTCGCCATCCGGGAGCGCTTTCCCCGGGACCTCGCTGTCGACCAGGACGACCACATCGCGGCGCGGCGACCCGGGGCCCGCGGCCGATCCTGATTGTCCCCACCTCCCCGTCGGCCGAGTTCGGCGCGTGGCTTCCGCGCGCCGGTCCTATACGATGGCGGTACCGAGACGGCTGGAGATCGGGGTTGTTTGGCAGGGGGTGACCATGACCGCCATGAAGAGAGGGCAGGTGCGATGACGCGGCCCTTCGCGCTGCCAGAGTTCTACATGCCGTACCTCGCGCGGCTGAACCCTGCCCTGGATGCGGCCCGCGCGCACGCCAAGGCGTGGGCCTACGAGATGGACATGGTGGACGTGCGGCAGAACGGCGTCGCGATCTGGGATGAGCACGACTTCGACTCGCACGACTACGCGCTGCTCTGCGCCTACACCCACCCGGACGCGCCAGGCCCGAAGCTCGACCTGGTGACGGATTGGTACGTCTGGGTGTTCTATTTCGACGACCACTTCCTCGCCCTCTACAAGCGCACCCGCGACCTGAACGGCGCACGGGAGCACCTGGACAGGCTGCCGGCGTTCATGCCGGTGGATGGCCCCATCGAGGCGACACCGGCCAACCCGGTGGAACGCGGCCTGCGCGACCTGTGGGCCCGCACCATCCCGACCATGTCGGCGGACTGGCGGCGGCGATTCGCCGAGAGCACCAGGAACCTGCTCGACGAGTCGCTGTGGGAGCTCGCGAACATCAGCGAGAGCCGGCTCCCCAATCCGATCGAGTACATCGAGATGCGGCGCAAGGTCGGCGGAGCCCCGTGGTCCGCGAACCTGGTCGAGCTGGCCGTGGCTGCCGAAGTGCCCGCTCGGATCGCCGCCACCCGGCCGATGCGCGTCCTCAGGGACACCTTCGCCGACGGGGTCCATCTGCGCAACGACATCTTCTCCTACCAGAGAGAGACCGAGGAGGAGGGCGAGGTCAACAACGGCGTGCTCGTCTTCGAGCGATTCTTCGGCTACGGCACCCAGCAGGCGGCCAACGCCGTCAACGACCTGCTCACCTCCCGCCTGCAGCAGTTCGAGAGCACAGCCCTCACCGAGTTGCCCCCGCTCTTCGAGGAGCACGGCCTGGATCCGAAGGCCCGCATGGATGTTCTCGCATACGTCAGAGGACTCCAGGACTGGCAGTCGGGCGGTCACGAGTGGCACATGAGGTCGAGCCGCTACATGAACGACCGCTCGGACGGCTCCCAGGCCACGGAGCGACAGCCCGGCGGCCTCACGGGTCTGGGTACGTCGGCGGCGCGGATCGCATTGTCCCCGGACAGGCTGGGGCTCCGGCGGTTCAAGAACTACACGCACATCCCCTACCAGGCGGTGGGGCCGGTGCGGCTGCCCCGGTTCTACATGCCGTTCTCCGCGCGGGTGAGCCCCCATATCGGCGCCGCGCGCCGCAACTCCATGCGATGGGCGCACCGGATGGGGATGCTGGACGCACTTCCGGGCATCCCCGGGTTCCGCATCTGGGATGCCCACATGCTCGCGTCCTTCGACTTCGCCATATGCGCCGCGACGATCCATCCCGATGCGTCGGGCCCCGAGCTCGACCTGTCAGCGGACTGGCTCACCTGGGGGACCTACGCCGACGACTACTTCCCGTCGATCTTCGGCCGCACCCGTGACATGGCGGGGGCGAAGGTGTTCAACGAGCGGCTGCCGGCGTTCATGCCCCTGGGCGCGGCCCCCCCGCCGGCGCCGGCGAACCCGGTGGAGCGCGCCCTGGCCGACCTGTGGGCCCGCACGGCGGGCCCGATGTCCGACAGCGCGCGGCTTCAGCTTCGACGCAGTGTCCTGGACATGACGGAGAGCTGGTTGTGGGAGCTGGCCAATCAGATCCAGAACCGGATCCCCGACCCGGTCGACTACATCGAGATGCGCCGCAGGACCTTTGGCTCGGAGCTCACGATGAGCCTGTCCAGACTGGCTCATCTCCAGACGGTCCCGCCGGAGATCTGCCGTGCCCGGCCGGTGCGTGGGCTCGACAACGCGGCCGCCGACTTCGCCGGTCTGGCCAACGACATCTTCTCCTACCAGAAGGAGATACAGTTCGAGGGCGAGCTCAACAACGGAGTCCTGGTCGTTCAATGCTTCCTCGACTGTGACCTGGGGCAGGCCGTTGACGTCGTCAACGACCTGATGGCCTCGCGGGTGCGCCAGTTCGAGCACATCGTCACCGCCGAGCTGCCGTCCCTCCTCGACCATCTCGACCTGGACGCGCACACCCGCGAGATGTTGAACCGGTACGTGAACGAGCTGCAGGACTGGATGGCGGGCGTGCTCCAGTGGCACAGGATGACCGGCCGCTATCGCGAGTCCGAGCTGCGCCGTCACCCGGTGGGGGGACGGCCGCTCGCCGGCCCCACAGGCCTGGGTACGGCGGCGTCCCGCGTCGCCGCGGAGCTCGCCACGGCACTTGACCGCGACCCGGAGGACGCGGACCCGATCGCCGCTCGCGGCTGAAGGGCACCGGCCGGGCCCGGGGCCGGTGGCTCAGGCCGCGATCAGCGACCGCACCGCGTCCACGATCAGCTGGATCGAGATCGCCGCCAGCAGCAGGGCCAGGACCTGGGTGAGCAGGATCACGACAGCCGGGCGGAGCAAGCGGCCGATCTGGCCCGCCAGCAGGAAGCCGGCGGCGACCACCGTCGCCACCGCGACCACGGCGGCGACCACGGCGATGCGACCGGCCAGGTCGGAGTGGCGGTCCGACAGCACCATGATCGCGGCGATCGCGCCTGGGCCTGCCAGCAGCGGAGTCGCCAGCGGCACCAGCGCCACGTTCGAGGCCGCCGCCCTGCTGACCTCCTCGCCGCGGAACATCTGCAGCGCCAGCAGCAGGAGGAGAAGCCCGCCCGCGATCGCCAGGCTCTGCACGGAGACGTTCAGGTAGGCCAGCACCAGGCGTCCGAACAGTGAGAATCCGAGCACCAGGCCGCCGGCGATGGCGGCGGCCTGCAGCGCCGCGAACCGGCGAGCGCGCGGCGAGTGACCGGCGGTGAGCGCGACGAAGATCGGAGCCGTGCCGATCGGGTCCATGATCACGAACAGCGTTACGAACGTCTCCGTGAATGCCAGCCTGTTCACGCCGGCAGTATGGTCGTCGAGCACGGGCGGGGGCGCGGGATCGGGCAGCACGGTGTCGGAGCGGGGTAGGTTGGACGTGTGCCTCGACTCGAACAGGTGGCAGACGACCGCTCAGCCGCCCCCGACGACCGCCAGGGCCGGCGGGCGCTGCTGCTGGAGGGCATCCATCCCGATGCCGTAGACGTGCTGGGGGCGAGCGTGGACGCGGTGGAGACGGTCGGTCACGCGCTCGACGAGGACGAGCTCATCCGGCGGCTGACAGGAGTCCACCTGCTCGGCATCCGGTCGAAGACGCGGGTCACCGAGAGGGTCCTCGCCGCCGCCCCCTCGCTGCTCGGGGTGGGCGCGTTCTGCATCGGGACCGAGCAGATCGACCTGGAGGCGGCGTCTCACCGCGGGATCGCGGTCTTCAACGCGCCCTTCTCGAACACCCGCAGCGTCGTCGAGCTGGTGCTGGCGGAGATCATCGCGCTGACACGGCGGCTGACCGAGAAGAACGCGGCCATGCACGCCGGCGTCTGGGACAAGTCCGCCGACGGCAGCCACGAGGTGCGCGGGCGCCGGCTCGGGATCGTCGGCTATGGCAAGATCGGCATGCAGCTGTCGGTGCTGGCCGAGAACCTCGGCATGACGGTGTTCTTCTACGACCTCGCCGACAGACTGGCGCTGGGGAACGCCCGGCGCTGCGCCACGATGCAGGAGCTGCTGGAGGCCGCCGACGTCGTCACCCTGCACGTGGACGGCCGCCCTGGCAACAGCGGGCTGTTCGGCGAGAGCGAGTTCTCGAGGATGCGCCCTGGCAGCCTGTTCCTCAACCTGTCTCGCGGGTTCGTGGTGGACCACGGATCCCTGCGCCGTCACGTGGAGAGCGGCCACCTCGCGGGAGCCGCCCTCGACGTGTTCCACGACGAGCCCAGCGGCCGGGGCGAGCCGTTCCGCTCCGAGCTGCGCGGTCTGGCCAACGTGATCCTGACCCCGCACATCGGCGGCTCCACAGAGGAGGCCCAGAAGGACATCGGCCGGTTCGTGGCAGCCAAGCTGCGCGACTTCGCCGTGGACGGCAACGCCTCGCTGAGCGTCAACCTGCCGAACGTCGTGCTGGAGAGAGCCCAGGGTGCGCACCGCCTCACCCACGTCCATCACAACGTCCCGGGGGTGCTCGCAAGGATGAACGGCATACTGGCCGAGCGAGGAATGAACATCGAGGGGCAGCTGCTGGGCACTCGCGGCGACATCGGATACGTCATCACGGACGTCGCCGGAGGTTACAGCCAGGAGGTTCTCGGCCGGCTCGGCGAGCAGGATGAGACGATCCGTCTGCGCGTCTGCTGACCGGCCTGGGAGACCGGGCCAGTAGGCCGACGGATCTTCGACGCCCGGCGCCTACTCGCCGGACGCCGCCGCTGCCGCCGCCCTGGCTTCCGCCAGCTTTTCCGCCCGTGCTGCGCGCGCCTTGGTGAGTGCCTGCTTGCGGCGCTCCAACTGCTCCGGGTCGGTGATCGGCCGGCGCTGGCGTCGAGGCTTGACCTCAGGCAGCGGAAGAGGGACCGCGCCCCGGCGACCGCGCCCACCCGTCGTCCCAGTCAGGCTTCCGAGCGCCGATCCGATCTCCGTCAGCTCAGCCCGCAGCCGCTGGTTCTCCTCCGCCAGCTGTCGGTTCTCGCGCTGAAGGGTCTCGTTGGCCGCGACGAGCTGGGAGATCTGGCCGACCACGGAGCTGACGTCGGACCGTCCGCGCGCGTTCCGCCGCCTACCTCTTCCAGCCGAATTGGTTCCTGCTGCAGTCCTTGGCATTTCCCCACCTCACAGATTGACTCTCGGGGCGACTGTATCACAGTCGAGTCCACAATACCGCCGGGCGCGCAGCGCCGCGACTGTCCATGGCGCTCGCAAGCCACACGCCGAGCTCCGTGGCTGTCCGGGGACCGGTCGTTCATAGCTGCTGCCGATGCCGGCGCAGTCCGTGCTCGACAGAGATGCCCCGGCGACGATGACCCTCTCGCTCGTGCTCCAGGTTCAGCCAGCGCAGGTCGCGGGTGAGAGCTCCCCGGTCAACCCGAGGCACGACGTCCGGGCCTCGCCTGACGCGCCAGCGCCGGCGCGGCTACTATCAGGGGTGCTTCGACGAGGCGGGGATCAGCGAG
>DASYBH010000350.1:0-14698 GCA_036500885.1 Candidatus Dormiibacterota bacterium | reverse complement strand
CACCTACCAGCAGGACGTCCAGACCGGCGCCGCCGGCGTCAGCTACCCGCGTGACGCGGTGATGGCGACCGTGGAGTACGACTCGCCGGGCTGCCACGACTCGCAGGCCGCCTGCACCGGCTCGTCGTGGGCACCGCTCATGCGGGCGACCTTCCAGACCTCGCACGCGGTCGCCCACGTGGCCGGCAGCGCCTGCCCGGCGAACGGCAGCCTGCGCTGCGACGACCCGGTCGACCTCTCGGGGAGCAGCGGCCTGGCGGCTCCGGCCGTGGAGAGCACATCCGTGCTGAACGACATCCAGGTCCAGGTGCGCGCCAGCGGGAGCGCCGCCTGGAACACGCTGCGCGACTATCAGCTGGCCTACGACCAGTCGGGCCCGAGCACGATCACCGACCCCTTCAGCGGCGTCGCCCAGTCCACGGCGGGCAGGCTGAACCTGACCCGGATGACCGAGATCGGCGCCGATGGCAGCCTGGCGCTGCCCAGCCGGAGCTTCAGCTACACCCGCCAGGTCCAGTGGTACGAGGACGAGTTCTGGGGGCCGGCGCCGGCCACCAACTGCGGGCCCTCGTGGAACGTGGGCACCGGACAGGGCTGCAACCTCTGGAGCACGACGTACGAGGGCAACAGCTACTACCTGAGCACGGCGTCGAACGGAATCGGGCTGGCGCAGAGCTTCGGCTGGCAGCTGGCGCGCGACAACTCGCGGGGTGTGCCCACCGGCATGGACGTGCTCGACCCGATGGTCTGCAACGCCGCGCAGAGCACCGCGCCGTGCGACCGGGCCGACGCCGGCGCCTGGAGCCGGGTGGTGCTCACCCAGCGCAGCGAGAGCGTTCTGCGGCTCAGCCAGAACGGGCAGGGCGGCGCCCAGACCAGCACCCCGGTGACCGGCACGACCACGTACAGCTACCGGCTGGCCGCGCTCGACAACTACTGGGGAGACTGGTTCGACGCCGACGTCGTGGACTTCTACAACGGGAAGTGGATGGGCTTCAAGTCGGCCACCGTGACCAGGCCGGACGGCTCCAGGGAGGTGCACCAGTACCCGGGCTCGCTGGGCTTCGGCGTCTTCGACGCCACGGACCCGATGTTCGCCAGCTCCTGCACCTCGACGAACCCCTGTCCGACATCGCCGTGGTGGGACCCGAACAACGCTCTGCACGGGCGCGAGACCGAGGTCGACACCTACAACACCGATGGTTCGCTGCTCGAGGTGGTGCAGACCCAGTACCAGTCGCTGTGCCCGCCGAGCGGGGTCACCGGCGACCGGTCCGGCAGGCTGGTCAGCGAGCTGGACTTCACCAACCCGGTGGCGACCTGCGACATCGCCCCCATCCAGGTCGATCGGTTCTTCGTCAACGGCGGCAGTCAGTCATCCGCGCCGCACCTGACGACCAGGTCCACCTACGACGCCTACGGGAGGGTGACGAGCACCACCGAGACCGCCAACGACGGCGCCGCCGGCAGCCCGACGACGATCGTCAGGAAGGCGTCCTACGCCTGGAACGACAGCGTCAGCGCGACGGCCACGTCCGCGACGGGGACGTACCTGGTCGACCTCCCCGCCCTGCGGGACGTCGAGGACTCCGCCGGCAACCGCTACCGGTGCGTCTACACCAGCTACGACGGCCAGCCGCAGACGCTCGGTCAGACCAGCGCCGTGAAGCTGGGTGAGGCGACGAGGTCGGACACCTACACCGCCTGCGGCACCTCCGGCAACAGCTTCACGCCCAGCGGCCCGATCAGCGCCGCCAGCACCTACGACGTCTTCGGCAATGTCATTACCACCGACGACCCCGACGCGCTGGCCGGCAGCAGCGCCCACGTTGGCTGCACGGCCGGCACAGGCACGTTCAGCGGCTGCATCACCTACGACGGCACGTTCGGCGTGCTGCCGGTCGCGTCCGCCAACGCGCTCAACCAGCGGAGCTCCGTCGCCTACCCGGCGCCGGCCGGCGCCACCGCCACCGGTGGGTTCGGTCTCTGGCCGACCTCGACCACGGACGCCAACGGCATGGCCTCGAGCTTCACCTACGACGCCCTGGGCCGGAAGACCGGGACCGCGCTGCCCGGCGAGGGCTCGGGCCTGACGACCGAGGCCAACGCGTACACGGTGTGGTGCTCCGGCACCGGCGCCCAGAGCCCCTGTGCCGAGATCGACCAGACGCAGCGGCTGGACGGCTCCACGACGGTGACCTCGCGGGCCTTCTACGACGGCCTCGGCCACCTCGTCGAGACCCGCTCGCCGGCTCCCGGCGGAAAGGACGTCGTCCGCTACTCCTTCTACGACGCCTCCGAGCGGCTGGCCTTCCAGAGCGTGCCCTACATGGTCAGCGCCTACACGGGAGCGCCCGGCGCCGCCGCGTACTCCATCCCGGACAGCACCCAGCCGGGGACCACCCATACCTACGACGGCATGGGCAGGGCCACGAGCTCGACCGACGCGCTCTCGCACAGGGCCAGCACGAGCTACACGATGGCCTGCGGCGCCGCGGGCACCGGAGACTCGGCCTGCTATCTCCAGACACTGAACGTGGACCGCGACGGCCACCAGGGCGGGACGCTGGTCGACGCGCTGGGCAGGACGGACTACGAACAGCGGTACACCGGCAGCGGCACGGCGAGCTACGCCGTCTACGCCACCACCAGGTACACCTACGACTTCGCCGGCAACCTGGTCCAGATCCTGCAGCCCAACGGCTCGACCAGCACCAGCATCCAGTACGACATGGCGGGCCGGAAGACGGGGATGACGGACCCGGACCGGGGCACGGAGAGCTACTCGTACGACGCGAACGGCAACCTCGTCCAGTCGGTGGACGCGCGGGGAGCCGCGGGGACCGTCTTCATCGGCTACGACGGGCTGGACCGGCCGCTCTGGCACAACACGACCAACAGCCCGAGCGGGGCCTACCGCACCTTCAGCTACGACAGCACCGCCGGCGGCAACGCCGGCGTGGGCCGGCTGACCGGCGAGACCTTCTCCGGCGCTCCCGCCAACACCCTCTCCGGCGGCTACGGCTTCGTCTACGACGCCCGCGGCCGGCAGACCGGGGTCACGCTGACGGTGGGCGGCACCAGCTACCCGATGACGGCGACCTACAACGACGCCGGCGACGTCCTCGCCGCGGTGTACCCGGACGGAGAGACGGTGACGACCGCCTACACCGCCCAGGGCTGGCTGTCGGGCGTCAGCACCACCCAGGGGACCACGACCACGACCCTGCTCTCGGGCGCGAGCTACGGCGGGGTCGGGGGAGCCTTCGGTGACGTCACCGGCGCCAACCTGGCCGGTGGCGCCTACCAGTACAGCGCCACCTACGACCTGCTGGGACGGGCGGTCGACCTGACGACGAAGACCAGTGGCGGCGCCACCCTCTTCGAGCAGGCGCGGACGTTCGACCCCGTGGGCAACATCGCCACGGTGGCGACCACGCTGCCAGGCGGTACCGACCACCAGGCCTTCTGCTACGACGAGCAGAACCGGCTGACCTGGGCCGGCTCGGCCGGCACGCCGCCGTGCACCGGCAGTGCCATCGGCGCCGGGACCCTGACCGCGGCCCAGTACAGCCAGAGCTTCACCTACGACACGATGGGACGCCTGGCGAGCGGCCCGCCGGGCAGCTACACGTACGGCAGCGGCGCCCACGTGCATGCCGCCACGGCCGCCGGCGCCTCCTACACGGCGGGCTACGACGCGGCCGGCGACATGACCTGCCGGGCGCCCACCGGCTCGACCACCTGCGCGGGCGCCTCGCCCAACGGCGCCCAGCTCGGCTATGACAACGAGGGCCAGCTCGTGAGCTGGCAGAGCGCCCCGACGAGCCCCGCCACCAGCGACCAGTTCCTCTACGACGGACAGGGCCAGCGGGTGGCGCAGGTGGTGACCCAGGGGGGCGCCACGACGACCACCGTCTACGTGGGTGGCGTCGAGGCGGTCACCACGTCGGGCGGCGCCACCACGACCAGGACCTACTACCACGCGGGCGGCCGGCTGATCGCGATGGCGCTGAACGGGACGTTCAGCTACCTGGCCTCGGACAACCTGGGGAGCGCGAACGCGGTCCTCAGCACCGGCGGGACCGTGACGGCGGCCCAGCTCTTCACGCCCTTCGGCGTGGTGCGCTACTCCAGCGGCACGATGCCCACCGACTACGGCTTCACGGGCCAGCGTGGCGACGCCGCGAGTGGCCTGTACTACTTCGGAGCCCGCTACTACGACCCGGTGGCCGGCCAGTTCACGAGCGCCGACACCGTGCTCCCCGGCGGCGGCTTCAATCTGATGGGCCTGTCGCGGTACGCGTACACGCGGAACAACCCGACGTCGCGGACCGACCCGAGCGGACACGACGACTTCGGCGGCGGCGACTTCGGCGGCGGCGACTTCGGCGGTGGCGACTTCAGCGGCGGCGACTTCAGCGGCGGCGACTTCAGCGGCGGCGACTTCAGCGGCGGCGACTTCAGCAGCGGCGACACCAGCAGCGTCGATACCAGCAGTGTCGACACGAGCAGCGTCGATACCACCAGTGTCGACACCAGCAGCGTCGACACCGGCACGGGTTTCGACCCCGCGGCTCCCGCCCTGGACCGCAGCGAAGACCCCATCGTCAGCGATTCCGGAAACGGAAGCGGGTTCGACCCCGCCGCTCCACCTCTGGATCGCAGCGAGGACCCCATCGTCAGCGATTCCGGAAACGGAAACGGGTTCGATCCTTCCGCTCCACCCCTGGATCGCAGCGAGGACCCGATCAACGCCGGCTCTCCTCTGGCGGACTCGGTGATCGCTCCCCTGTCCCCCGACCTGCCGCTGCCCTCCACCGACTTCGTGTCCCTCCTGGCGAGCGCCGTCCTCGGCCTGGCGGCGCTGGCCGTCGGCGAGGCGGTGCTGGCGGTCGGGCGGCTCCTCACGGCGGGCGAGGCCGCCGGAGGGTCCATGACCGGCGCCGAGCTGGCCGCGGCCGGGCTGAGCGCGGAGAACCGGGTGTCCCAGGCCATCGGCGTGGCTCGCAACGTGGGGCCGGGACGGGTGACGATCCCGGGCAGCGGGCCGGGTGGCTTCCGCGTGCCGGACTTCAACCCAGCCGCGACGATCGCCTCTCGGGGAACGGTCGTCGAGGTCAAGGACGTGGCGTCGCTGTCGTCCAGCAGCCAGCTGTCCGACATGGTAGCGTTCGCTCGGAGCCAGGGGGTGCCGCTCGAGATCTTCACGAACGCCCAGCTGCCGAACTCCGGCCAGCTGTTCAACTGGATCCGGTCGGGTCAGGTGATCATCAGGCCGCTACCGTGACGACGCCGCGGTTCAGCGAGACGGACCTCGACGGTGAGGTCGTGTTCGACCGGTACATCGTCGATGGCGACGAGCTGGACGTGCTGCAGACGGTGCTCGTGACGGCCGCCCCGAGATGGAGCTCGAGGCTGCGGATCTGGAAGGGCCCTCGCGACCAACGGGCGATCGATGCCTCGCGGCCCGGTGCGCTGAGGGAGGCCGTTCTGGCGGCGGCCAGCGAGCGTGGGCCGACCTATGCGGCCCTCGTGAGAGCCCACGGGCGGCCTGCCATGGAGCGCATCTCGGGTTCCGCGGAGCTGCGGGGTTCCACCGGTGACCTGGTCGTCGTCGTTGCCCTCGACGAGATGGTGGTGAGCCCTCTCGGCGACAGGAAGAACCTCGGCAACGGCATCGATCTCCAGGTGCGGGGCGCCAGGGTGCAGGGCCGGCCCGGCAACGAGTGGCTGCGGGAGCTGTTCACGGCGCTGTGCCAGCAGCTGTCGCCCGCCTGGGGATGGGCCGGCAGCGCGGCCGAGTACTGGGCGAAGGCGATCAGCGACCCGCCGCGGACCGAGGCGGTGGGCCGGGACTTCGGCCGGCACCTCCCGGGACTCTTCTGGTTGAACTTCTTCGGGAGGCGACTCACCTCGATGATCGGCGAGAGCCGCCTGCTGTCGGCTCCAGCCGACTCCGTGGCGCCGCTGGACGCGGGCGTGCTGGTCGGCGTCGCGAGCGATCCGGCGCAGTGGGCCTCGCGGGACTATCAGGTCAGCGAGACCAGGGTCCGGCGCCACCTGGGCGACGAGCTGTTCTTCACCAAGGCCCAGCCGGACCGGCCGACCACGGTGCCGGACTGGGAGGGTTAGAACGCCGATCAAGTAGCCAGGCGTCTTGCTTTTGGCCCTGCTCAATCGGCGGCTGCCGACGTGATGACATGGCGGAGGCGAGCTGCGAATTTGGGTACTCCGCCGCGTTCGAGCATCGCGAGAAGCTCGGCCGGCGACATCGGAGGTCGCCGCAGGGCGGCGGCCTGAGCGGCGATCTCGTCCTCGACCGTCTCCTGGTCCAGGTCATGCAGATCGACCAGGAACTGGTCGGGATGCAAGACTTCCACCCCGTAGGGGTCGCACGCATCGTCAGCGAAGTGCCGACGATTGAACGTGACGATCGCGTCAGCCTTCGCGGCGACCGCGGCCGCCAGCACGTGCCTGTCGTTCGGATCGTTCGCCATTCGTGGCTCCAGGCGCGACGGCGATCGCCGAGACCTCTGCGGCGGGAAACGTGCGGCGCATCTGCTCGACCCGATAGTCGGTCTGGCTGGGCTTCAGACCACGCCCGAGCAGATTGCGCGCCAGCTCATCCAGAATTCGGCCGCTCCAGTACGGGTCGTACAGCTCCCGATCAGCGAAGCGAAGCAGGAGGTCGCAGAGCGAGAAGGGGTAAAGCACGCAGGTGTCCAGGACAGCGCCGAAGGCCATGGCCGGCGAGGATACCGCCCGAGCCGAGCGTCGGTCAGCGGTAGCCGCCCTCTACGTCCTGCGCCGCCGCAGTCATGTCGTCGAGCAGCGCCCTTCTCTCTCGCGCACGGCGCTCTCGATAGGCGAGCACGTCGTCCAATCGCACCCGTCGGTGGCTGCCCACCTTCTCGAACGCAATCTCTTTACCCAGGAGATTGCGAACCAGGAAGGGCCTGGAGACATGCAGGAGCTCGGCGGCCTGCTTGGTCGTCAGCTCCTTGCCGTGCGGGACCAGAGCGATCGACGCACCCCGGCTCATGGCTTCGATCACCCGCTGGAGGGCATGGACCGCCGAGGCTGGAAAGGGGATCTCCCTCCCGTCTGGTCCGACCAGGCGGGCCACCTCGTGTTGCGCCTCCAACTCCGTCAGGCACTCGTCCAGGATGCGGAGCTGCGGCTGCTCGGCCGGATCAGCCGCGAGGACGTCGTGGGTTGCCGGCGAAGACGTGGCCATATCGAGGCCATCATAACGCCATCTGGTCTATGCGCAACAAGTGCAATAAGTGGTCGTGCCGGGCGCAGCCAGGTTCTCGGTTCCCACCAGCTCTTTCATAACTACCCCACGGTAGCTCGAAAACGGCTCGGCCGCACCCGGCGCACCGCGCGGCCTCCGGCCGAGGCGCCGCATCCCCTCCGTCCCAACCGCACGCAATCCGGACCTACACTGGAATGAACAGGACGTCAACCAGGAAAGACAGATGGCGCTCCGCAACTCCATGCCGGGCCGGCGCCCTGAGGCGCCGGTAGCCTCGCTCGACGCTCCCGTCGAGGATGCCCGCCTCGGAGGCGCGCCATGAGAACGGAGGCCCGGCAGGCGCTGGAGGAGCCGGCCCGGGAGCTGATCGAGGCCGGCTTCGCCCTCGAGATCGCCGACGCGCCGGTCCTGCACCGCGGGTTGAACCTCGCCGACATCGTCCACTGCCTCGCCCTCTGGGAGCGGGGCGTCATCCAACCGGATCCGGCGAAGCGGCTGCTGCGCCTCCTGCTCTACGTGTACGGGCTGCCCGCCGAGGAGTTCCCGTACGACCCCAACTGCGGTGAGGCCTACCACTGCCGGGAGCGGTTCTTCGCCGAGCGGCTCGGCACCGACGCGGGCTGGCTGCACGCCGGAAGGCCGCGGCGGGAGGCGGGCCGGATTGCCCTGCGCCTGCTGCTGCGCAGGCTCGTCGCCGGCCTGATCGAGGACCTGGCCGGGTTCGTGGATGCCCTCTCGACGCTCGCGGCGGCGAACGCGGACACGGTGATGGCCGACCAGACCAACCTGCGGGAGGCGCAGCCGTCCACCTTCGGGCACTACGCGCTCACGTTCGCGTATCCCGCGCTCCGGGACTGCGACCGACTGCGGCGCGATCTGGATTGGGTGAACCGGAGCCCGGGCGGGGCCGGCTGCGTCAACGGCAGCCGCCTGCACCTCGACAGGGACCTGGTGGCGGACCTGCTCGGGTTCGACGGCGTGATCGTGCACACGCGCGACGCGATGTGGCAGACCGACGGGCTGGTCGACCTGCTGGCCACCGCCGCGGGGGTGGTGACGAACCTCAGCCAGCTGGCCGAGGACCTCGAGATATGGGGCAGCCAGGAGTTCGACTTCGTCGAGGTGGCCGCGCCCTACACCCGGGCCAGCGTGCTGATGCCCCAGAAGCGCAACCCGTACGCGCTGTCCATCGTCCGGGGCGCCGCCGGAGTCCTGATCGGACGCCTCACCGGGCTCCTCGCGGTGGTCAAGACCCCGTCCGCGCGAAGCGACAACCTCATCTTCGCCTATGGGGAGCTGCCCCGCTCCCTGGAGCTGGCCGGCAGGGTCACACGGCTGATGCGAGGTGTGGTGGCCACGCTGCGCGTCGATCCGGAGCGGATGCGGGAGTCCCTGCTGGCGGGGTTCTCGCAGGCCACCGATCTTGCCGAGCTCGTCATGCAGGTCTGCGACCTGGACTATCGCAGCGCCTACCAGGTCGTCGGGACCGCGGTGCGCCAGGCGAACCGGCGGGGTCTGCGCGGGGTCGACCTGACGGCCGACATGCTGGACGAGGCCGCCCAGGAGCAGCTCGGGTATCGACTCGGACTGGTGGGCACTGACCTGTCGGACGTGCTCGACCCGCGGTCCATAGTGCTGACGCGGGTGCTGCCCGGGGGCGCGGCGCCCCACGTGGTGCGGCGAATGGCCGCCGAGTGCCACGCCGGCGCGCGGCGGGCACGGGCGGAGGCCGCCGAGCGGCGCCGGCGGTTCGATCTCGCGGAGGAAGGCCTGGTGCGGGTCGTCAGGGAGCGCGTGGAGGAGTGACGGGCACGGCTAGAACCAATTAGTTGGGTCGGGAACGGGTCAGTGTGGGGAAGCCCGCCTCCAGCTCGGCCAGGCCCTCGTCCATCTGCCTGATGTAGTCCGGGGCGGCGGCGCCGCCCGCGGTGACCCAGGCGGCGATGCCCACTCCGATCGCCGCTCCGGCCAGCGCTCGGACCGCGACGTCGTCCGCGGGCACCCCGACTCGCCTGGCGATCACGTCCACGAAGAGGAGCATCGAGCGGGCGAGCTCGTCGAGCATCCGCATTCGAAGGTCGGGGACGGAGAAGATCAGCGCCGCCCTCTGGTCCTGCTGCGCGAGAACGTCGGCGGGCGCTCCGCCGAACACCTCGCGCATCGCGGCGCGGAGTGCGCCGATCGGGCTGAGGTCGGCGGGCTGAGCGTCCATCGACTCCAGCAGGAGCGGGTCGAGGGCGTCGTAGAGCACGACGTCCTCCTTGGTCGGGAAGTACCGGAAGAAGGTGCTGGGCGAGACCTCGGCGGCGCCGGCGATCTCGTCAACCGTGGTCGCTTCGTAGCCCCGCTCGCTGAAGAGGCGCAGCGCGTGCTCCTGGATCGCGGCTCGCGTCCTGGCCTTCTTGCGCGCTCGCAGGCTCGGCCTGGGTCGATCAACCTCGAGCAACAGGTTCATATTCTGCGCCGCCGACCTGGGCCTCGACCGGTGCGGCCGGCGCGGCCACGGCCGTCCGCCGGGGCAGCAGGGCGAGGGCGAGCACCGCGCCGGCCAGGGCGATCGCGGCCGAGACCCGGAGCCCGCTGTCCATGCCCGCGACAAATGCGGTCCGCACCGCGTCGAGGAGCGAGGGTGAGCCGAGGCGGTGAGCGACCGCGATGCCGCCGAAGACGCTCGTCCTGACCGCATCGGCGGCGGGCGCCGGCAGGCCGCCCAGGTGCAGCTGGGCCCGGTAGGTGGAGTTGAGGACCGAGCCCAGGATGGCCGCTCCAAACGCCGGGCCGAGCTTCGTGACCGTCTGCATCAGGGCGGACCCGACACCGCTCCGCTCGGCCGACAGCTGGCTCAGGGCGGCGGAGGCCGAGGTAGACAGGCAGATGCCGGCCCCGAGCCCGACCGTGAACGTCCATGCCGCGATGAAGCCGTCACCGGTGCCCACCGTCATGGTCCCTCCGGCGGCCATGCCGGCAGCGAGCACCACGAACCCGATGGCGGCGGTGAGCTTGGGACCGATCCGGGCGGCGATCCGGTCGGCCGGCACCGCGCCGAGGACCATGCCGCCGATCAGGGCCAGCAGCCGGAGCCCGGAGCCCTGCGCATCGGTTCCCAGCACCGCCTGGAAGTACTGCGGCAGCCCGAACATCGCACCGAAGAGACCGAACACGGCGAAGCCCGCGAGGACGATGCCCCAGGTGAAGGCGCCGGAACCGAAGAGGTGGAGGTCGACGAGGGGCTTCCCGTCGGGCCGCCGGGTGAGCCGGGCCTCCCAGAGAACGAACGCGGCGAGCAGCGCCGCGGCGGCGAGCATGGGCACGACCGCGCCGGCGCTGGTCCACCCGTTCTCGCCCGCCTGGATCAGGCCGTACATGAGCGAGGAGAGACCGGCGCTCGAGGTCAGCAGGCCGATGACGTCCAGCCCCGGGCGCTCGGCGCTGCGGGACTCCGGCATCAGCAGGGCGATCGCGACCAGGCCGGCCGCCGCGACGGGGACGTTGATGAGGAAGACCCAGCCCCACCAGAGGTGGGCCAGCATCCAGCCGCCGAGGATCGGGCCCAGCGGCAGGGCCAGGAAGTTGGCGGCCGACCAGATCCCGACCGCTCGGGCCCGCTCCTCCCCCGGGAAGAGCACCGTGACCGCGGAGAGCGCCATCACGGTCAGGGTGGCGCCCGCCAGCCCGAGCTCGACACGGGCGGCGATCAATTCGTCCGGGGTGGTCGAGAGCGCGCAGGCGACCGAGCCCAGTCCGAAGAGCGCGAGCGCCGCGAGCATCACTCTCTTCCGGCCGAACCGATCCCCGAGAAGGCCGGACGGCAGCATCGCCACCGCGAGGGCGAGGGTGTACCCGGTGACGAACCACTGCAGCTGCGACTCCGATGCGCGCAGGGCCGCGGTCAGCGTCGGCAGCGCCAGGTTCAGCACCGTGGCGTCAAGGCCGGCCGCCATGACAGCGAGCGTGATCGCGCCCAGCGCCCACCACCTCGCGGCTCCTCGTCCATTCATGACAGAAATTCCCGTTTTCAAGTCGATCGATATTGAATGTCGCTGTCAGTATAGCGGGCATGTCAGATGACCGCGTCACCGAGCGGCCACCGGCGTAGGGTGGGATTCAGATGCCGGATCGCCTCTTCCGCGACCGGCGAGATGCCGGTCGCGTCCTTGCCAGCCTGCTGAGTCGCTACCGGGACCGCGACGACGTCGTCGTCCTGGCGCTGCCGCGGGGCGGCGTCCCGGTGGCGTACGAGGTCGCGAGCGCGCTGGGCGCCCCGCTCGACGTCTTCCTGGTCCGCAAGCTCGGCGTTCCCGGCCAGGAGGAGCTGGCGATGGGCGCGATCGCGAGCGGCGGCATGGTCGTCATCAACGACGACGTCGTCCGGGGTCTCGGGATCCGGCCCGAGGCTGTCCAGCGCGTCGCCGAGCAGGAGGCCCGTGAGCTGCTGCGGCGTGAGGCCGCCTACCGGGACGGACGACCTCCGCCGGACCTGGCGGGCAAGGTCGTGATCGTCGTCGACGACGGTCTGGCGACCGGCTCGAGCATGCTCGCCGCCGTCAACGCGCTCCGGCAGCTCGGTCCGGCCCGGATCGTCGTCGCGGTGCCCGCCGCACCCGAGTCCACCTGCCGCGAGCTCGGCGCGGTGGTCGACGACGTGGTCTGCGCGACGACGCCGTCACCGTTCGTCGCGGTCGGGCAGTCCTACTGGGACTTCACGCAGACGACCGACGACGAGGTTCGGGAGCTCCTTCGTGTGTCGGCGAACACGCCGCGGCAGCGGGGTCCGGGGGGTGGCGACGCTCCCCGCGGCGGGGTGCCCGCAACGTTCCCGCACGCGGTGTGAGGCGGGGCCCCCGGGCTCAGCCCGATCGCTCGCGCAGCCACTCCTCGATCTCGACGGCGTGGCCGCCGTAGTGCGTCTGGTCCCGGTATCGGTACGCGAACACGGACGCGAGCGTCATGGGGCTGCCGTCTGCCCATCCTTCGCCCGGCACCGCCCTCTCCCACTGCTCCTGGGTGGGCGCGTCGACCCTTTCCAGCAGCGCCCGGTGCGCGTCGGCGAGCTCCCGGCGCGCTGCCTCCAGCGAGGCGCCGCGCCATGCGTCCACCACGTCCTCGTTGACGTCCTCGAGCCGCATCCTGATCAGCCTCGCCGGTCGCCCGGCCAGCACGTCGTCCGCGCTGGCCGTCACCGCCCGGTCCCACCCCGCCAGGTGGACCAGCACCTCCCTGACCGTCCAGTCGCCGTGGACGGGCGCGGCCAGCAGCTCTCTCGGGATGCGGTCGACCGCGTCCAGCAGCCGCCGCATCTCGGCCCGGTAGGCCGCGCCCATCAACTCCGGCGTCCCCATGGCGTTGTCCGTTCTCATGCGGTCATTACCGTACCGGCCGAGGCCGGCGACCCGCTCTCACAGCCTCCATCGAAACTCCGAAAGGACACCAGGGCCCAGACGCGAAGCGCTGGGCCGAAGGCCCCCAAACGTCCCGGATACGAGGGGGGTTCCGGAAGGGGGGGCCTGCCCCCCCTTGCAGTCACAGGTACCAGCGGCGCTCGCGGCTCGCCGTCTCGTGCGCCTCCCGCGCCTCCCCGACCGCGGGCGTCGCCGAGACCTCGGCCACCGGCACGTCCCACCAGCTCTCGTAGCCGGGGACGCCCTCGTAGCGGTCGACGGGCACGTGGATCACCACGGTGCGCTCGATCCGCCGTGCCGCCACCAGCGCGTCGCGCAGGCCCTCCACGTCGTGGACGCGGATCACGTGCGCGCCGAGCCCGGCGGCGCTGCCGGCCAGGTCGAGCGGCAGCGGCTCCCCGGCCGGCGCTGTCGAGTCGTCGCCCGGCGCGCCGTCACGCCTGGCCACGAGCCGCGTGCCGAAGCCCGCCGTGCCCAGCGAACGGGAGAGGGCGCCGATCGAGCTGAAGCCAGCGTTGTCGACCAGCACGATCGTCAGCTTCGCGCCCTCCTGCACGGAGGTGACGATCTCCTGGGCCATCATCAGGAAGGAGCCGTCGCCCACCAGCACGTGCACCTCGCGCGAGGGGTCGGCCAGCTTCACGCCCAGGCCGCCCGCGATCTCGTAGCCCATCGTCGAGAAGCCGTACTCCACGTGATACCCCTTGGGGTCGCGGGTGCGCCAGAGCTTGTGCAGGTCGCCCGGCATCGAGCCGGCGGCGCACACCACCACGTCGCGCGGGCCGGAGAGCTCGTTCACCGCGCCCAGCACCTCGCTCTGCGCCGGCAGGGGAGCGTGGCCGAGGTGGTACAGGCGGTCGACCTCCCGCGCCCACTCGACCTGCAGCCGGGCCGTCAGCTCCCGCAGCTCCGCGGACACCGACCAGCCGGCCAGGCGCTCGTCGAGCGCCTGGAGCGTGGCGCGCGCGTCGCCGGTCAGCGCCACGCCGGCCAGCTTGGCGGCGTCGAAGTCGGCGACGTTGACGTTCACGAAGCGCACACCGGGCGCCCGGAATGCCGTCTTCGACGCGGTCGTGAAGTCGCTCCAGCGGGTGCCGGCGCCGATGACCAGGTCGGCCTCCGCCGCCAGCCGGTTGGCGGCCAGGGTCCCGGTCACGCCCACCGCGCCCATGCAGCAGGGATGGTCCCACGGCAGCGAGCCCTTGCCCGCCTGCGTCTCGCCAACCGGGATGCCGGTGCGGCCGGCGAGGTGGGCCAGCGCCTCCGTGGCCCCCGAGTAGATCACGCCCCCGCCGGCGACCAGGAACGGGCGCGAGGCGGCCCTGATCAGCGAGACGGCCCGATCCAGCGCCGCCGGGTCGGGCAGCTGCCGGCCGACGTGCCAGGTCCGGGGCTCGAGGAAGTCCGCGGGCCAGTCGAACGCCTCGGCCTGCACGTCCTGGGGCAGCGCCAGCGTCACCGCCCCGGTCTCGGCCGGGCTGGTCAGCACGCGCATCGCCGCCAGCGCCGCCGGCACCAGCTGCTCCGGCCGGCTGATCCGGTCCCAGTAGCGCGATACCGGCTGGAGGCAGTCGTTCACCGAGCACTCGCCGCGCCACGGCACCTCGAGCTGCTGGAGCACGGGGTCCGGGCGCCGGGAGGCGAACACGTCGCCGGGCAGGAGCAGCACGGGCAGCCGGTTGACCGTCGCGCAGGCGGCGCCGGTGACCATGTTGGTCGCGCCCGGCCCGACCGATGAGGTGCAGGCGAACGCGGCCAGGCGGTCGCGCATCCGCGCGAAGGCGGTCGCGGCGTGCACCATGCCCTGCTCGTTGCGGGCCGGAAGGTGGGTCAGCAGGTCCGGCCGCTCCTGCAGCGCCTGCCCGATGCCGGCCACGTTGCCGTGCCCGAAGATGCCGAAGCAGCCCGCGAAGAAGCGCTGCTCGACGCCGTCGCGCTCCACCCTCTGAGCGGCAAGGAAGCGGACGAGCGCCTGCCCCACGGTCAGCCGCACGGTGCTCACCGCCCCTCTCACCATCGACTTATGACGACTTTTTTG
>DASYBH010000349.1:0-5899 GCA_036500885.1 Candidatus Dormiibacterota bacterium | reverse complement strand
CCCTTCCGGAACCCCCCCTCTTTGTCCGGGATGTTTGGAGGGCCTTCGGCCCGGCCCTTCGGGTCTGAAGGCGGGGCTGGGTGACCTTGGCAGGACGCCCTCGGACACTCGGGCAAAGCCCTTGCTGCCGGCCACCCTGGTGTCTTTTCTGAGTTTCGCGAGGTGACCCTGCTGCTCGGGATCGACCCGGGCCTGGCCGCCACCGGTTGGGGGGTCCTCGACCAGTCGGGCCGCGCGGCCGCGTGCGGCACGGTCAAGACCGCACCCGGCTCCGCGGGGCCCCGGCTCCTGCACATCGTGACCGAGCTTCGCGCCATCCTGGCCGCCCATCCGGTGGGTGAGGTGGCGCTCGAGGAGCTGTTCATGGGCCGCAACGCCACCAGCGTGATCGGCGTGGCCCAGGCCCGCGGCGCGGTCCTGGTCACGCTGGCGGCCGCCGGCCTGCCGGTCTTCGAGTACAAGCCCTCCCAGGTCAAGGCCTCGCTGACCGGCTACGGGATGGCCGGCAAGGCCCAGATGGCCAGGATGCTGGCGCTCCAGGTCCGCGCCGGCGAGCGGCTCGACGACCACGCCGCCGACGCGCTGGCGATCGCCCTCTGCCACGCGCGCAGCCGCCGGCTGCGCAGCATCGTGGAATCGAGCCGCCGGTGATCGGCTACCTACGCGGCCGGGTGGTGCGCGCGACCGGGGAGCAGGTGGTGCTGGAGGCGGGTGGCGTGGGCTACCTGCTCAGCATCCCCGCCACGGCCAGGGAGAGGGTCGGTCCCGCCGGCAGCCAGGTCGAGCTGCACGTGCACACGCACGTCAGGGAGGACCAGCTCGCCCTCTTCGGGTTCACGAGCCCGGAGGAGCTGGAGCTGTTCGAGCAGCTGATCCAGGTGGACGGCGTGGGGCCGAAGGTGGGCCTGGCGATCCTGAGCGCGGCGAGCATCGGCGTGCTGAAGCGCGCCATTCTCGAGGGGGACGTCGCGCCCATCCGCCGGGCCGCCGGCGTGGGCCCGCGGACCGCCCAGAAGGTCATCATCGACCTGCGACCGAAGCTCGAGGCCGAGGCGGCGATGCTGGCCGTGCCGCGCGGGACCGCCCCCGCCGGCGCCGAGGGCGAGGTGCCGCACCAGGTCGAGAGCGCGCTGCGCGGCCTGGGATTCAGCGCCCAGCAGGCGCGGCAGGGCATCGAGGCCGTCGACTGGTCGGCCGGGCCGGCGATGCAGCAGGCCCTGGCCGCCGCCCTCAAGGCACTGGGGCGATAGCGGTACGGTGGGGGCCTGATGAAGGAAGACGACCTGCCCCCCCTGACCTCGCGGCAGATGACAGGGGGAGGGGACGACGAGCGAGTCCTGGACCCCGGTCCGGGCGGCGACGAGGAGCAGTTCGACCGCACCCTGCGCCCCCGCTCGCTGGACGACTACGTCGGGCAGGCGCAGGTCCGGGAGAACCTCGGCATCCTCCTGGAGGCGGCGCGCCGGCGAGGTGAGCCGGTCGAGCACGTCCTGCTCTGCGGCCCGCCGGGCCTGGGCAAGACGACGCTCGCCAACATCATCGCCAACGAGCTGAGCGTCGCGATCAAGACCACCAGCGGGCCGGCCATCGACCACGCCGGCGCGCTGGCCTCGATGCTCCTGAACCAGCAGGACCGCGACGTCTTCTTCATCGACGAGATCCACCGCCTGAACAAGCTGGTCGAGGAGTCGCTGTACCCGGCGCTCGAGGACTTCCGCTTCGACTTCGTCTCCGGCAAGGGGGCCGGCGCCACGCCGCTGCGCCTGACCCTGCCCCGCTTCACCTGCGTGGGCGCCACGACCCGCCAGGGTCTGCTCAGCGGACCGATGCGAGACCGCTTCGGGGCGGTCTACCGGCTCGACTTCTACACCGAGGCCGAGCTGCACCTGATCATCGACCGCTCGGCGCGCATCCTGGACTTCCCGCTCGACCCGCTGGCCAGCGCCGAGCTGGCCCGCCGTTCCCGGGGCACCCCGCGCATCGCCAACAGGCTGCTCCGGCGGGTCCGCGACTACGCTCAGGTGCGGTCCGACGGCCGCGGCACGCTGCCCGTGACCTCGGCCGCGCTGGCCATGCTGGAGGTCGACGCCCTGGGCCTCGAGCCGCTGGACCGGCGCATCCTGGAGACGATGATCCTCAAGTTCCGCGGCGGTCCCGTGGGGTTGGACACGATCGCCACCTCCGTCGCGGAGGAGCCGGAGACGATCGAGGACGTGCACGAGCCGTTCCTCATCCAGACCGGCCTCCTCGCGCGCACCCCGCGCGGCCGGGTGGCGACCGAGCTGGCGTATCGCCACCTCGGCCTGGCGGCTCCCCCGCCGGGACCCCTCCAGCAGCCGCTCCTGTAGACACCCGGGGGGCCACTCCCTTTTCCACAGGAACGACGGCGGTCAACCTCGTTAAACTCCTAGAGCCTTGCAACTGGTATTGAGCTGGCCCGTCCGGATCATCGTCATCGGCCTCCTGCTGCTCTCGCTGCTGGCGGATGGATCGGGCTACGTGTACCGCTTCGTCAACCACTACCCGATGACCGGCAACGTCCCGGGCCTGCCGCCCAACCTCGGCGGCCTCCCGGTCTACCTGCACAAGGGCCTGGACCTCTCGGGTGGGACCGACCTGCAGCTCCAGCTGAGCAACTTCCCCGCCGGCCAGGACCGGGCCACGGTTCAGCAGACCACGATCAACGTCATCCAGAAGCGCGTCAACGCGCTGGGCGTGAGCGAGCCGGTCGTGCAGGCCGCCGGCGGCGGCAACCACGACCGCATCGACGTCCAGCTGGCGGGCGTCTCCTCGGCCCAGGCGCAGCAGGTGATCGGCAAGACGGCCCAGCTCGTCATCACGAGGTGGGTGAAGGACGCCTCGATCACGAACGGGCCGATTCCCGGCTACAAGCCGCAGATCACCGAGATGCGCAGCGAGATGCTGACGAGCGCCAGCGCCGGCCTCGACCCGCAGACCAGCACGAGCTGGGTCGTGAACTTCCAGTTCAACTCGACGGGCGCCAACATCTTCAGCCAGCTCAGCACCAGCGCGTACAACGCCTGCACCACCGGCGACTGCCCGGAGCGGCACATCACCGACTGGCTTGACCTGACCCAGAGCGACATCGACAACTGGAACACGGTCGCGAACAGCGTCTACCGGCCGTACGACCAGGGGGGCAAGCTGCTCTCCGACCCGACCATCCAGAACCCGATCACCGGCGGCCAGGGCTTCATCCAGGGGAGCTTCAGCCAGCAGTCCGCGAAGGACCTGGCGACGCTGCTCAGCTCCGGCTCCCTGCCCGTGAAGCTCGACGTGATCCAGTCCACCGACGTCGGGGCCAGCCTGGGCGCCGACTCCATCAAGGCCAGCCTGGCCGCCGCGATCCTCGGCCTGATGATCGTGGTGATCTTCATGATCGCCTTCTACCGGCTGCCGGGCGTGCTCGCCAGCCTCGCGCTGCTGTTCTATGCGGGCGTCGTGCTCGCCGTGTTCAAGGCGTTCGCGTTCACGCTGACGCTGGCCGGCACCGCCGGCTTCATCCTGAGCGTGGGAATGGCGGTGGACGCCAACGTGCTGATCTTCGAGCGGTTCAAGGAGGAGATGCGGGCCGGGCGCACCATCGGCGCTGCGGTCGACGCCGCCGTGCGCCGGGCATGGCCCGCGATCCGAGACTCGAACACGGCGACGCTGATCACCAGCATCATCCTGGCCTTCGCGACGACCGGCTCGGTGCACGGCTTCGCGATCACCCTTGCCATCGGCGTGGCGATCAGCCTGATCTCCTCGATCATCGTCACACACAACCTGCTGGCGATCGTGCTCAACTTCGGCTGGTCGCGAACGACCGGCCTGCTGGGGGTGGCCCGTGGCCGAGCTTAGCCGTCCGGGTGACGTCGCGGCCGAGGCGCGGACCGAGGTCCAGGCGCCCGTTCGCCGGCTGGACATCGTCAGCCACCGCAACATCTTCTTCCTCATCTCACTGCTGATCATCATTCCGGGCATCGTCTCGATGGTCACCAGGGGCTTCCTGCTGGGGATCGACTTCCAGGGTGGCAGCGAGTTCTTCGTGTCCTTCCCGAACCAGCCCAGCCAGCAGGCGGTCGGCGTCGCCGCGGCGGCCGAGGGTGTGAACGCCCAGGTCCAGCAGACCGCCCAGGGCACGTTCATCATCCGCACCTCGGTCCTCGACCCCGCGCAGTCCAGGCGGTTCGTCGATGACGTGTCGCGCCGCATCGGCGGCACGGCCACCGTCCAGCGGCAGGACCAGGTCGGCGGGACCATCGCCGCGGAGACCGTGACGTCGGCGCTGGCCGCCATCGTGGTGGCCTCGCTGCTGATCCTGCTCTACCTGGCCTTCCGCTTCCGGCGGGTGCAGGGCGGGTGGCAGTCGGGCTTCCAGTTCGGTGGGAGCGCGCTCCTCGCCCTGCTCCACGACGTGTTCCTGCTGACCGGGATCTTCTCCATCCTCGGCAAGGTCTTCGGCCTGCGCATCGGTGAGATCGACACCTTCTTCGTCACGGCGGTGCTCACGGTGGTGGGCTTCTCGGTCCATGACACGATCGTGGTGTTCGACAGGATCCGGGAGAACATGATCGTGTCGAACCGCCTGACCTTCGAGCAGGTGGTCAACCTGAGCATCATGCAGACGGCGGCACGCTCCATCATCACGAGCTTCACGGTCGTCCTCGTGCTGCTCTCGCTGCTGATGTTCGGCGGCGACACGCTGAAGGGTTTCGCTCTGGCGCTGCTGGTCGGCATCATCTCCGGCACCTACAGCTCGATCTTCAACGCCTCGCCGCTGCTCGTCGTGTGGCGGAGACTGCAGCCGGTCCGCTAGCGGGAACAGAGAGCGATGGCGACCTGGCCTCTGGCGCAGATCCAGGAGCTCCTGGAGCCGACCCTGATCCATATGGGCTACTCGATCTACAGCATGGACCAGGCCGGTCCCGGTGGCCGCACGCTGCGCATCTTCATCGACAAGCCGGTGGGCTTCATCTCGCTGGACGACTGTCAGCGCGTCAGCGAGGTGGCCGGCCCGCTGCTGGATCAGGCCGACCTGATCCGCGACTCGTACACGCTGGAGATCTCGTCGCCGGGCGCTGAGCGCCGGCTGCGCGATCGCGCCGAGTACGAGCGCTTCGTGGGTCGGCGGATCAACGTGCGCTACCGGTCCGGCGAGACCGAGGTGGCGCTGGAGGGGGATCTGGCGGGCGTCGACGACGCCGGCATCACCATCCGAGGTCGCCGTGACGAGGTTACCCATCTGAAATGGACCGATATCATCGCCGGACGCCTGGTAGCGTCCCTGTAGCCATGCCCGAGCCGGAGTCCCCGCTGGCTGCGCTACAGCAGCTGAGCGCGGAGGTGGGAGTCCCGCTCGACGATCTGCGGAGGACCGTCGAGGAGGCGCTGGCGGCGGCGTACACGCGCGCGTTCGAGCCTCCGGGGGAGGTGGTCGTGCACCTGTCGCCCCAGACCGGCGACATGGACGTGCTGTTGCGCGAGGAGTCGCCGGCGGGCGTGACCGAGCGCCACCTCCCGGTGGACGAGTTCAAGCGGCTGGCCGCGCAGACCGCCCGCTCGGCGGTGATGCGCCACCTGCGCGACCTGGAGCGCGACAGGGCGCTGAGCGAGCTGGCGCGCCGGCACGGCGAGCTGGCCACCGGGACGGTGGACCGCATCGAGCGAGGCGCGGTGTACGTCGACCTGGGCAAGGCGGAGGGCTGGATGCCGCCGGACGAGCAGATCCCCGGCGAGCAGCTGCACCCGGGCCGGCCGGTCACCGTCGTGGTGCTGGAGCCCAAGGCGCGCCCGCGCCAGGCGCTGGTCCGCGTGTCGCGAGCCAGCCGGATCTTCGTCCTGCGGCTCCTGGAGGCGGAGGTGCCGGAGATCCACGCCGGGACGGTCCAGGTCC
>DASYBH010000348.1:0-9352 GCA_036500885.1 Candidatus Dormiibacterota bacterium | reverse complement strand
AACGGGACGCTGCGTCCTCGCAGCGTCCGCTGCAGCCTCATCGCCGCGACCGACCAGGCCGGCACCGTGACCACGCCGCTTCCCACCGAGAAGAACGGGCTCAGGTAGCCGTCGGGGATATGCACTTGGTAAGGGACCTCCCTCCGGAGCCGGACCGCCAGTGTCTGGTCGATCCATTGTCCCGTGCCCCGGGGGACGTGGCAAGGGCGCTCTGCTCGGCCGCCGACGCGGCTGAGCAGGTCGGTTCAGCCCGTCAGCCCGGCGACGAGCGCACGGCATGCATCGGCCGCCTGGCGCGCGCTCTCAGAGTGGACCCGGCAGTGGGTGTGGTGGGAGGACTGCTGCCCGCACAGCGATGCGCTTCGGTCGGCGGCGGCGATGGCGGCCTGCAGCACCTGCTTGACGACCCGAGGGTCGGGCGCCGTCGCACGCTCGAGCACCCGGAGCGCCACTCCGCAGATGTCGGCGCAGTCCGCGGCCGCATGGGTGGCCACCACCAACTCCCCGCCAAGGGCCGCCATCGCGTTGCCGCACACCGTCGAGTCGCGCTCGCACGCCATCAGGGCGTCGATCGCTTGGGACGCCTTGCTTCGATCAAGGCCCGCGGTCAGCCCGACGGTCTCGAGGATCATCTCGGTCGTAGCCATGTCATTCTCCTTGTGGGGCGTCCACCGCTCCACGGCGGCCGCGCCTCTGCTGCACACCGACGTTAGGCTTGGCTCGCAGGTCCTGGCAACTCTCGATCTGGTCTCGTCGGACGCGCCCTCTGATGCCTGTGGCATGCTCAGGATGGCGCAGGTCCCGGATGGCGTCTGCACCCCGGTCCGGGTCGCAGCTTCACGGCCGTATTGCACAGCGGGGGTAACGTGGCGGCGACGAGGTGGCTCGAGAAGACGATCGGTGACGTGGCCGGCTCGATCGAGCGCGCGGTCTTCACCGAGGAGCACGCCCGGCGGCGCGCCTGGCTGCAGAGCCTCGACCCCCGCGCCAAGCTGGGGATGTTCCTGGCGCTGGTCCTCGCCACCGGCCTCTCGGCGAGCCTGCCGGTGCTCGCCGTGCTCTACGCCGCCGTCCTGGTCGCGGCAAGGGTCAGCGAGACCCCCTTCGACTTCTTCGTCAAACGGGTCTGGCTCGGCATCCCGCTCTTCGCGGGCATCGTCATCGTCCCCTCCCTCTTCCTCGGCCCGCCCCCCTTCCTCCTGCGGGCGCGGGCCGGCCCGGTGACGCTGGCCGTCTCGATCCCCGCGGCGTGGGCTGCCCTGGTCTTCATCGCCCGCGTGGGCGTCAGCGTGTCACTGGCGGTGCTGCTGGTGCTCACCACGCGCTGGGCCGACCTGCTGAAGACCCTGCGAGTTCTCCGGGTGCCCGAGGTCTTCGTCCTCGTGCTGTCCATGACCTACCGCTACCTCTTTCTGTTCCTGCACACGCTGGGCGGCATGCTCGAGGCGCGACGGAGCCGCACGGTGGGACGCACCGGCGGCGCCGAGCAGCGCCGCTGGATCGTCGCGAGCATCGGCTGTCTCATGCGCCGCTCGTTCCAGATGAGCAGCGACGTCTATTCAGCGATGCATGCTCGGGGGTTCACCGGCCACATTCGGAGCCACTCCACCTACCGGATGACCGGGGCGGACTGGCTGGCGCTCGGCGGCTCGGTGCTGCTGGCGGCGGCCGCGCTGGCGGCGCCTCGGGCCCACATGTCCCCGTGAGCGGCGGAGAGAGCGGTCGAACGCCGGTCTTCCGGCTGCGCGACCTGCGGTACCGCTACCACGACCGGCACCTGGCGCTCGGCGGCGTCGACCTCGAGGTTCACCAGGGCGAGCAGGTCGCGGTGCTGGGCGCCAACGGCAGCGGAAAGTCCACGCTGCTCAAGCTGCTCGACGGCGTTCTCACCCCCTCGGACGGCGAGCTCGAGGTGTTCGGCGTGCCGGTCCGCTCGGTGACCGGCGGGAGCGAGGAGGACGCCTTCCGATTCCACCGCCGGGTCGGACTGGTCTTCCAGGACCCCGACATCCAGTTGTTCAGCGCCACCGTCTTCGACGACGTCGCGTTCGGTCCACTCCAGCTCGGCCTGGGCCAGCAGGAGGTGCGGGCGGCGTGCGACGAGGCGCTCGACCAGATGGGCATCGCCCACATCGCGGATCGCGCGCCCTTCGAGCTGTCGGGCGGAGAGAAGAAGCGTGCCGCGATCGCCTCGGTGCTCTCCCTTCGGCCGGACGTGCTCCTGCTCGACGAGCCGACAGCGTCGCTCGATCCGCGAACGACCTGGACCCTGGTGAACCTGATCATGGAGCTGGGGCGCACCGGGACGACCATCATCACGGCGACGCACCAGCTGGAGATCGTGCCTCTGATCGCGCACCGCGCCGTCGTGCTCGGAGAGGACCGGCGGGTCCTCGGTGACGGGCCCGCCCGCCAGGTCCTGGCTGACCGCTCCCTGCTCGTCAGTGCGAACCTGATCCACCCGCGCCTGCATCCGCCCGGCTGACGCGGCACGCCGGGGCAACCCGAGCGGTGAGCAGCGCGCCGGAGCCGTGGCGGCAACTGTCAGAAACGTACGTTCCATGTGCGGCACGGTTGACTACCATGAAAATGGTGTCCCAGCCGGGGGCGGCTGGGTGGTGGAGAGCTGGAGGTGCGGGGATGCACAGGTACGAGTTCGCGGTCCGGGACGTGACGTGCGAGAAGTGCGACGCGCGAATCCGCGACGCGGTGGAGGGACTTCCTGGAGCGGCGCGGATCGAGTACGTTCGCACGCCGGAGGACGAAGCACTCGTCTCCTTCGAGAGCGACGAGGCGATCCCCCCCGATGCCATCGAACGCGCCATCGAGGCCAAGTCCGCCGGCACGGAGCACGACTACCGGGTCCGCTGGGCCGCCGCGTAACAACTGAGGGGAATCGCGGCTGCCGCGATCGGCGAAGGGACCTGCGCGTCATCTGGAGCAGGTCGGCTCCTCGAACCCGCTGACATCGGCTACGATCCTTGCGAGGTGTGGGGGTTTCGCCTGCGGCGCATCGCTGTGCTGTTCGCCGTCCTGGCGGGATCTCAGCTCGGCCACGCGCTGACCTACTTCGCGAGATTCGGGACCGACTCCGGCAGGTACGAGTCGACAGGGGTGCATGGCTACTATCCGGCGCTCGCGGCTGGCCTTGGCGGCGCCCTGGGCGTCGTTCTCCTGACGGGCCTGGTGGTCGTGGCCGTTGCTCGGTGCACGCTGCTGGCCCCGGCCGGATGCCGGCCACGCGCAACCGTGCGATTCCTGGACGTCCTCTCCGCGGCATTCGCCGTGCAGCTGATGGTCTTCGCCGGTCAGGAGATCATCGAGGCTCTCGCGGCCGGCCACGCCGTCCCATCGGTGGGCGAGCTGCTGCTGTGGGGCGCGGTCGGCCAGCTCCCGGCCGCGGCGATTGCCGCCACGGTGATCGTCTGGCTGCTGACGCGGCTCGATGCGGCATGGACGGCCCTCGTCGAGGGCACGCCGCGCCTGCTCCTCCAGTCCACGACGCCCGTCCTGGAATGCGCGACCCGATCCGGGGTGGATGCCCGCCTGCGGCTGGGCTCCGCATTCCCGTCCGCGTTTCGCCGGCGCGGGCCTCCTCTCGCCGTCCAGCCCTGACCCGAGGTTATGGACGGCGGCAGCAGCCTGGCGGCTGGCTGCCCAGCAAGGAGGAGATCTCATGCTCGAGAACGTCTGGCGCACGCAAGCGCGCGAGCACCGTCGACCGGCGCCGAAGGGCGCGGCCGTTCCGATGCGAACACCCTCGACCACGGCCCCGTGGTTCGACATGACCGGCCACGAGTTCAGGCGATTCACCGATGGGACGACGCTGCTGGTGACCCCTGGCGGGCAGGAGCTGCTGGTGGCCGCCCCCGTCGCACACCTGGTCTCGATCCTGGCGCGCTGCGACGGTTCCTCGTCCCTGGCCGAGATCGCGGCCTCCTCAGCCGAGCCCATGATCATGCTGGGCTTGCTGCGCGGGCTCCTGGACGCAGGATGCCTCAGCATGGTGGAGATGGAGGTGAGCGGGTGCCTCGAAGTCTTTCCGTGATCGGCGCCCTCGCGCTCCTGCTGGCTGTCGGGTGCGCCAGCGGCGGCACGGGCGGCACGGCGTCGGCTTCCCCGTCTCCGCCGCCGGCCACGGCGGCGGTCAACACCTGCGCGAAGGCGCATCAGTCGAAACACATCGCCTACCTGGTCGTACAGCACCTGTCGGGCCAGGCGATCGAGCGCTGCGCCGGCTTCGATGGAGACGCGATCGATGCCGGCATGGTGATGAGGGCCACCGGGATCCAGTACCAGACCGCCGGAACGATGATCTGCCAGATCGACCACGAGCCGCTGCAGATGAGCGGTTGCTCGCCCGAGCAGGCGCACTGGTCGCTGTGGCTGTACACGGCCGGCGCGTGGACCGCGCCCACCGCCGGCTACGACCAGCTCCAGCTGCACGACCGCGACGCCCTGGGCTGGCGCTACGTCGTCTCGCCAGTCCCCCCGCCGTCGCCGCCGGTCGCGCCGCGGCCGTTGTGATCTCCCGCGCGCGGCGCCGGCCAGCTCGTCACGGACGATCCGGGGCGGCATTGTGCCGGCGCGACTTGGGGCTATGATCGTGGGCGTTGTGCGGGCCTCCAAGCTGCGCGTCTTCGCGGTCGCGGTCGCCATACTGGCCGGGTCGCAGCTGGGCCACGCCATCGCCTACTACACGAGATTCGGCATGGATGCCGGCAGCCGCCAGTCCCAGGACGTCCACTCGTACCTCCCCACGCTGGCCGGCGGCCTGAGCGCCGCGTTGGGCGTGCTCCTGATGACCAGCCTGCTCATGATCGCCGCGGCACGCTCGCTGGCGCCGCCGGCCGGCTATCGAAGACGGGGCACGCTGCGCTTCTCCGACCTGCTGCCCGCGCTGTTCACGGTGCAGCTCCTCGTGTTCGCCGGCCAGGAGACGATCGAGAGCATGGCGGGTGGTGGCCACCTGCCCTCCGCGATCGAGCTGGTCCTCTGGGGGGCGATCGGTCAGCTGCCGGCCGCGGCGATCGCGGCGGCCGTGCTCACCTGGCTTCTCACGAGGCTGGAGTCGGCCTGGACCACGCTCGTCCACAGCGCCCGGCGTCTGCTCCACGAGCCCCCGCCGCCCGCGCTCGAACCCGCCGCACGGCGGGAGCCGGCCCCGGCTCTGACGCTGGCGACCGTCTGCCCGTCCGCGTTCCGCAAGCGCGGCCCTCCGCTCTGCTCAAACCAGTAGTAGTCGTCGTTTCCTGAGCAGACGCGGGCGCGGTCGTGCGCCCGAGCAAGTGTGGAGGTTCGATCGTGTCCAGATTCCACACCTCGTCGGCCATTCGCGTGAGCGTGGTCGGCGCGGTGTTCGTGGTGTTCGCACTGGTGGGGGCGGCGCTGCTGTTCGCCAACCAGGGCCCCGCGCCGCAGCATCGCAGCTTCGAGCTGCGGGTGGTCGGTTCCCAGATGACGCCCGGTCGGATACAGGCGTACCAGGGGGACACGCTCACCATCTCGATCCAGGCGGACACCACCGGGGACATCCACCTGCACGGTTACGACAAGCACTTCTTCGCCGGGCCGGCCCCGGCGACGCTCACCTTCCCGGCGGACCTGACGGGCAATTTCGTCCTGGAGGTCGAGGCCACCAGCACCCCGCTCGGGACGCTGCAGGTGCAGCCGCGCGGCGGCCTTCTCGGCCTGGGCCGGCCGGCCGACCAGAGCTCGACGACGGTCGTCAAGAACCAGTTCGCCGGGATCACGAAGCTCGGCAGCACCAATTCGTACAACCTGACCCTGGAGGTCGGTCCGCTCCAGCCGATGTACACGACGGCGCAGGTGTCCACACAGCACCCGAAGGCGGGCGAGGTCATGTTCTCGGGCCAGATGGTGATGCCACCGGGGATGGCCGGCATGGAGAGCATGGCCGGGATGAGCGCTCCCGGCTGGCACCACCTCGAGGTGCACTTCTTCGACAAGACATCGGGGTACCCCGTGAAGGGCCTGGAACCGGTCGTCACCGTGACCGACACGAGCAGCGGTCAGGCCCAGTCGGTGCCCATCGTCACCATGCAGGGCATCAACGAGGGGCCGCGAGACTTCCACTACGGCAACAACATCCAGCTCCCGAAGGGCCAGTACCACGTCACGGCGACGGCCAACGGCCAGACGGGAGCCTTCGACATCACGGTCTGACGCGAGTCAGGCATTCGGAGGAGAGGAACCCATGTCAACACAGGTCAGCAGCCCCGACCGCTCGAACCTGGTGGTCCCCGTCATCACCATCGTCGTCGGCCTCGTGCTCGTGATCCTCGCCCAGTTCGTCCTCGACCACCTGGCCGATACGAGCGACGCGTGGCACAACATCCAGCACGGGACCTTCCTGGTCGGCGGCCTCGGGATCGGGATCGGGGGGACGCTCCTCTGGGCGTCCGGCCGGCGGGCCTGACCGCAGCGCGGTCGTCCGCGGCGAGAGCCTGGCCCGATCGGGGCCGGCTCTCGCTCGGCGCGCTCGGCCTGGCCCTGATCCTGCTGGTCAGCGTGGCCTGGGGCACCGGGCTCTTCTACCTGCTGGTGCGGCTCGGTGCGGCGTCGCCGATCCGGCTGGCGTCGCTGGACGGCATCCATGTGTACGTGGGCGTGATGGGCGGAGTGTTCGTCCTCGCCAAGGTCGTGCGGGTGGGTCTGCGCCAGAGCGTCGATGGTGTGCCCGGGGTCGTGCCGTGGCAGCGCTGGCTGTCGTGGTCGATGCTCGTGCTCTACAGTGCCGTGTTCGTGACCGGCGTCCTCCTCCTGCTGCCGGTCCGGGGCCGGCTGTACGCGGACCTGGTGCAGCTGCACCTGATGACGTCGGTCTGGGCGCTGCCGCCCACGACCTGGCACGTCTGGCACTACCGCGCCCGCGCGACGCCGTATCTCCGGCGGTGGGCGAACCGGCTCGCCGGCCGGCGGTTCTGGATCGGCCTGGCGCTGGTCGCGCTGCCGCTGCCGGTGCTCGCGACCGACGCCCCGGCGGTGTCCCAGCTCCCGGCCGTGCTCGGGGGTTCGAGCTGGACGCCCGTCGACTCCCTGCGGGGCAGCTATCTGAACATCATCGGGCGGGCGCCCGACGGCACGCTGGTGGCGGCGGGTGACGCGCTGTACATCAGCCACGATGGGGTGGTCTGGCTCCGCGTCGACCTGCCGGCGGCGGCCGCTCCGGCGCCCGGCGCCGGCCAGGCGCCCAGCTCCGACCAGCACGCGGGTCACCAGCACGGCCAGGCCGCGCCGCTCGATGCCATCACGGCGATGGCGGTGGGGACGTCGGCGATCTTCGCGGGCACGCGGCAGGGCCTGTTCGAGAGCGGGTTCTCCGGGCCGATGCAGCAGATCGCCTTCCCCGGCGGAGGGGTGCGAGGGCTGACCATGGGCCCGGATGGACACACGCTCTGGGCGAGCTCCGCCTCGGGCCCGCTGGTGAGCGCGGACGATGGCCGGAGCTGGTCGCGGCAGACGGCGGGGCTTAAGCGGCCCGCGGACGTGTCGGCGATCGCCTGCCTCGGAAGCGAGGTGTTCGTCAGCGACGGGACCGGCGTCTTCCGGTGGCAGGGGACGTCGCGGTCGTGGGTCCGAACCTCGCCGGCGCCCGCCGTCGCCATCCTGAGCCCGAGCCCGGCCACCGGCACGCTGTACGCGTCGTCCGAGAGCACGGACCTTCAGGTGCTCGTCCGCGGCCGGTGGACGGATCTCGGGCTGCCGGCGCCGGTCCACGTGCATCACGGGCACGTGCACGGGCAGCCGGCCGCGGTGACCTCGGTCGACGGCCGGCTGTACGCCGCGGGCACGCCGGACGGCGTATCGGCCAGCGTCGACAGCGGCTGGACGTGGACTCAGCTCGGTGGCGGGCTGGGCGAGACCACGCCGAACCAGGTGATCGGCTACCAGGGCGGTCTCTGGGCGGCGACGTCTGACGGGCTCTACACGTTCCCGCTGCAGGCCGGCGGCGCAGCCTCGCCAGGCTGGTGGGTCATGGTCCTGGCACTCGCCGCCGGACTGGGTCTGGCCGCCGTCGGCGTGGGCGCCCTCGACCCGCGGCGCAGACGCGGCCGGCGTGACGAGCAGGACCGCCCGGTGGCGACTGCCTGACCCTGCGAGGTGGTCGAAGACCGGGGGAGGCGCGCCTCCGCGTCACCCGCCGCTCCGATCGCACACGAGCGACTCCGGACCTGCGTCATTCCACTCGAGATGCTTTAAGCTGATAGCGGAGGTACGCACTTCAGATGCCATATCGCTATCACGGAAGGGACGATCAGGCGAGGGCTATCGCCCAGGCGCGCCACTGGCTCGACCGCCTGGCACAGCTCACGCAGTTCGAGACCGTCGTGCTGGGCGCGCACGGGGACGACCGTGACGGCCGGCGGGCGCACGGCTCCACCCGCGTGTTCCAGCAAGCCTCGCGCGCCCAGGACCAGGGCTGATCACGCACCGGCGCCAGGAGCCCGGGACACGGCGGTCACGCCGCTGCATCATGGAGCGATGACCGCCGAGCGGGGGAACCGGGCCGTCTTCGAGGGACCGATCGACGTGCTCACGGCGCTCAGCCGGCGGCTGCGGCAGCACGAGACCGGCTCCTGATGGCCCGGCCCAGATCGAGGCGCCGTCCCGGGCCGGCCGGCCGGTGGCGCGGGCGCTGGAGGACCGTCCTGGTGGGCTCGCTGGCGCTGATCGGCCTCGCCGCGCTGGTGGTGGCGGAGGTGCGGCTCCACCAGCCGCCCCGGCCCGACGCCGGCGCGCTGCGCGCCGCGATCCAGGCCCGGCGATCAGGGGCCGAGGTCACGTTCACGGGCACCGTGGTGACCGAGCCCACCAACGACGGCGGCCACGAGCGCATGTTCGTGCGCGATCAACTGGGCGACACGGTGGAACTGGACTACAACGTCACCCTTGGCCGCGTGGTGCCGGTCCACCGCGGCGACGCGGTCGAGGTCCACGGTCAGCTCTACGTCGACCCCGGGCAGGCGGGCGTGCACTGCCTCCACAGCCAGACCTCCCACGGCTGCCCGGAACCCGGCTGGATCCAGTTCGCCGGGACGACCTATTCGTAGTTGCTACGCGGCCCATTCCGACAAGTCCCGGGGCGGCTTTAAACAAGGGCTGCGCCGAAGGCGCGCCCCTTGCACCTCTCAGTGGGGGATGCCCTTCGGGTTGCCCTTGTCGTCGGTGGTGATCTTCGTCAGCTGGTTGGCGACCGAGGAGCCGTCGCCCGGGTAGACGATCACCGACATTCCCACGTCCGCCCAGTTGAACATCCACTGGGCGTCTCCGAAGGGCACGTGGATGCAGCCGTGGCTGCGGGTCGACAGGTTGTACTGCGAGCCGGGGC
>DASYBH010000347.1:0-2437 GCA_036500885.1 Candidatus Dormiibacterota bacterium | reverse complement strand
GCCGTGGCCACGGCGGCAGGGGCGACTCCCGAGGACCTGGCGGAGCTCGGGCGCCACCTCGTCGAGCTGGTGCGCCGCGCCCGGCTGGTCGATCGCATTCCCTGCGGCGCAGCGTCGCGGAGTCGAACGGCCAGGCGCGCCGCGATCCAGCGGACGGTGCACCCTCTAAGCTGTAGTTCGATTCGTGGACTGGGCGGACGGAAGGACGAGGGCCCCTCGGATTGTGAGGTGATGCAATGAGCACGCGGAGTGTCACGCGCGGCGCGGCAGCGCCGGTGGACGTCGCGCAGGCGCGCGCCGAGGTCATCGGCAGCCTGCTCCGTCCGGCATCGCTGGTGGACGCGAGGAAGCGCGTCGCGTCGGGCGAGCTCTCCCCGGCCGAGTTCAAGCGGATCGAGGACCGCGAGGTCGACGCCGCCATTCGCCTCCAGGAGGATGCCGGCATCGACGTGGTCACGGACGGCGAGCTGCGCCGCTACGCGTTCTTCGGGCACCTGGTCGAGTCGTTCGACGGCTTCGACGCCCAGGGCGGCTGGGCCATCCCCTTCCGCGACGAGACCGGCGAGGAGCTGGTCGTGCGCCGGCCGGTCGTCGTGGAACGCCTGCGCTGGCGACACAGCATGTGCGGTGAGGAATGGACGTACCTGCGCGCCCGCACCGAGAGCCCGGGAAAGGTGACCATCCTGAGTGCTCAGCAGGCCGCGGCCTACTACGATCCCCAGAAGTCGGCGGGCGCCTACCCCACGCGTGACGCGTACCTGGCCGACATCGTCGACCACTCCCGCCGCGAGGTGGAGGAGATGGTGCGCCTGGGCTGCACGTACGTCCAGATCGACGCCCCCCAGTACGCGGCGCTCCTCGATCCGACGATGCGGGAGGGCTACCGCCAGCGCGGCAGCGACCCGGAGGAGCTCATCGACCGCTGCATCGAGCTGGACAACGCGATCATCCAGGGCTTCCCGGGCGTGACCTTCGGCCTGCACGTCTGCCGGGGCAACGCGCAGAGCAAGTTCTACGCCTCGGGCGCCTACGAGCCGATCGCGCGGATCTTCGAGAAGACGCTGTTCCAGCGCTTCCTCCTGGAGTACGACGACGACCGCTCGGGCGGGTTCGAGCCGCTGCGGCACGTTCCCGAGGACCGCACCGTCGTGCTGGGCCTGGTGACCACCAAGAAGCAGGCGCTCGAGACCGACGACGAGGTGAGGACGCGCATCGAAGAGGCGGCGCGGTACGTGCCGCTGGAGCGCCTGGCCCTGAGCCCGCAGTGCGGCTTCGCGTCCACCATGGAGGGCAACCGGATCACGCCGGAGCGGCAGCGCGAGAAGCTGGAGCTCGTCGCCCGCGTCGCCCGGTCCGTCTGGGGCGCGTCCTGACTCAACGGGCGGCCAGGGCCGGGCTGACGGTGCACGAGGGCTGACAGGACGCAGTCCGATGGCGGGGCTCGATCGCCTCGCCCGGGCGGCTCGGCCAACTGTCAGCGCAGGTACCATACTAGGATGCAGCCACGATGACGGACCCTCCACCCTCCATCTCCAGGGACCTGCGGATCGATGCGCATTCGCGGGATACGCTGTCGGACCGCGCCTACCGCTCGATCAGACTGGCGATCATCAACCACGAGCTGGTCCCCGACCGCTACTACTCGGAGGCGTGGTTGGCCGGCTCGCTCGGCGTCTCGCGGACGCCGACGCACTATGCGCTGCTGCAGCTGGAGATCGAGGGCATCGTGGAGATCGTCGCGCAGCGGGGGTTCCGGCTTCGCCGGGTGCCCGAGTCCGAGTTCAACGAGTTCTACCAGGTGCGCATCCTCCTGGAGACGAACGTCCTGCGGAGGCTGGCGCCGGCGGTGGGCGCCGACGTTCTCGCCACCCTGCACGAGTACCTGGACCGCCAGCGTCGCGTCGTCGAGGACCCGATCTCGTTCCAGGACCTGGACGAGGGCTTCCACCGCTACATGGCGGAGGCGGCGGGACTCCATCGCACGGCCGCGATCATCCATTCGTTGCGAGGCATCCTCTGGCTGGGCACCGCTCACCGCCCGACGGAGGAGCGCGCATCGGTGGTGGAGCAGCACGCAGCGATCGTGAAGGGCCTCGACGCGCGCGACGCGGACGCCGCGGTGGCGGCACTCACGCACCACCTGAAGAGCTCGCGGGAGCGATACCGGGAGGCCATCCTCAGGGAGAGAGGGATCACGGGTTAGGCAGCAGGAGGTTCCGATGGTGAACGAGGCTGGAGTCGCGGCGATGCGAGCAGCCCTGGAGGCGGACGGCTACGCGCTGGAGGTCCACGAGGAGGGAGGCCGCGTCGGCGCCCGGATCTCGGCGATGCCCGAGGCATGCGCCGACTGCCTGGCGCCCAGGCCGGTGCTGCGGATGATGCTGCAGCAGGCGCTGGGGGTGCCGGAGGCGGCCATCGACCTTCGCTACCCGGGCGA
>DASYBH010000346.1:0-6704 GCA_036500885.1 Candidatus Dormiibacterota bacterium | reverse complement strand
AGGCTGCCTCGCTTGCGGAGGTCGCGACGACGGTCTACTTCTACAGGGAGCGCGACGGACGAGAGATCGACTTCGTGCTCGAGGCGCGAGACGGCCGGGTCGCCGCCATCGAGGTCAAGGCAAGCGTATCCCCAACCGCCGACGCGACGCGCAATCTGACGTGGCTGCGGGACAAGCTCGGCGAGCGCTTCCTGCACGGCATCGTGCTCCACATGGGCGAGCACTCGCTGCCGCACGGTGACCGCGTGACCGCGGCCCCGCTGTCCGTGTTGTGGGGCCACGCGTCACTCTGACCTGACGCGTCAGGCGTTCGTCCCGAGCGCCGCCAGCGCCGTCGGAGGACTCGGTCTCGGCCAGCGACCTGCCCTTCGGTGAGCCCCACGAGGCGCTCGACTGCGCGTGCAGCCGCTACCTCAACGACCCATCGGCCTGGTCACCAACTTCCGCCGAGGACCACTGGTAGGGTCGTTGAAGGCCTGCTCCTTACCTCGGGGGGCCCACTGGCGGGTCCCCCCGAGGGGAGCTCCTCGGCCTGGCCACGGAACAGGTCGCAGTACGCGTTGGGGGGAGAAGGTTGGTGGCGTGTCGCACGCCCAGGTGGGACGCGGCGGAGACGGCTAGGCCGACCTCCGGTTGACGCGGTCCCAGCGGCCCTGGCAGTCCACGCACCGAGTCGCCTCGGGGCGGAACCGCAGCCGCTCCGTCGGGATGCGGGCGCCGCAGTCCTCGCACTCGCCGTACTTGCCTTCGGCGAGGCGGTGGAGCGCGCGCTCCACCTGCTCGCGGTTCTCCGAGAGCAGCTGGACGAGCCGGTCGTTGACCTCGCGGTCGCTCATGACCTGGGCGAAGTCGGTGTCCTCGTAGTCGCGCGTGAGGACACCTCCCATGCTGTCGGCGATGGACTTGTTGAGTCCAGCCTCCTCCTGGAACTGACTGGCCAACCTCACGAGAGCGGCACGGTTGGCTTCGAGCCTGACGATTCTCTCTTGATCCTTTTCCGTCATCGAGGGCACACCTCCTGCCGTGGGGAGACAAGCGGGGGGACCCCAGACTATCACATTTCAGGCGACCAACAAGGCGATCATTCTTGACGTGTCAAGCGCCTCTCGCGGCTGCGTGGACGGGTCCGAAGAAGGCCCAGAACCCGTGTGACAATGTAGCTTGCCAGCGGGTTAGCGGCCAAGCGCGCCGGAGCCCGCGGGGGCGTCCCGCGGGCTCCGAGGACCGGTCACCGGGCCGCCGTCAGGGCCTCCTGAACATCGTCTGCATCTTCATCGCCAGGCCCATGTCGCCCTTGATCTTGAGCTTGCCGCTCATGAAGGCGGCGGTCGGGTCCAGGCCTCCGGTGAAGATCTTCACGAAGTCGCCGGAGTCGGCGATGAGCGTCAGGTTCGGGTTTGCGACCTCGCCCTGGCCGGACGTCGCCTTGCCGTCCGCGATGGTGATGAACCGCTTGCCCGGGTGCTGGCCGCTGAGGTCGAACTGGATCGATGCGGCGGTGCCGCCGGCCTTTTCGGGGAGGAAGTAGTTGGGCATCTCCCCGACGACCTGGTCGGGCGTGAGATCGGCAGGTATCTGGTCGGTCATGAGATCCTCCACTGAGTGACGCCATGCGGCATCGGACGAAGACTCATCTTATACATCTGAATGGATGACTCAGACGCCCAGGTGGTCCCCCCAACCCCGGAGCTGACCCAGGTCTCCGCCGACGTCTTCGAGCTGCGGCTGCCGATCCCATGGGAGGACACCCACGTCAACTGCTTCCTGCTCCCGGACGGCGACATGGTCGACATGATCGACTGCGGCATGAGCTCCCAGGAGTCGTTCGGGTCGATCGCGGCCGCCCTGCGCGACGTCGCCGGGCCGCGGGCTCGTCTGCGCCGCCTGCTGGTGACGCACATCCACCCCGACCACTACGGCGGGGCCGGTGAGATGACCCAGCGGTACGGTGCCGACCTCTACCTGCACCGGCTCGAGGTGCCCATGGTGCACCCGCGCTACCTGGAGATCGAGCAGCTCGTGGAGGAGGTGGGTCGCTACCTCCACGTGCACGGCGTTCCCGAGGCCGAGGCCGACTTCCTGAAGAACGCCTCCCGCGGCTTCCGCCAGTTCGTCAAGCCGGCGCAGCCGGCGCTGCAGCTCGACGGCACCGAGGTGCTGGAGCTCGGCCGGCGCCGCCTCCGCGTGGAGTGGACCCCGGGCCACTCCCCCGGGCACGTGTGCCTGTTCGACGTCGATTCGCGCGTGCTGTTCGCCGGCGACCAGCTCCTGCCCCGCGCCAGCCCCAACATCGGCCTCCACCCGCAGAGCACGCCGAACCCGCTCGACGACTACCTCGACGGTCTGCGGCGGCTCGTCGACCTCCGGCCGGCCCTGGTCCTGCCGGCCCACGGCCGCCCCTTCCACGGCGCCGCCGAGCGCGCGGCCGAGCTGCGGGACCACCACCGGCGGCGCAAGGACCAGATGGTCGCCGTGATCGGCGACGAAGAGCTGAACGGGTGGCAGGTGGCCACCGCCGTCTGGGGCGTCCGGCAGAACCTCCACGAGATGCGGATGGCGCTCCAGGAGGGCCTGGCCCACCTCCAGTCGCTGAGCCTGGAGGGTCGCCTGGAGAAGCGCGCCCGCCCGTCAGCGGTGACCTGGCAGCGACCAAGCGACCGCTGACCCGGCGCGATTTACCTCGCCGTGATCGAGGTCAGGCGCTTCAGCCCCAGCGGGAACAGGTCGGCGGGATAGCAGCCGACGCCCACCGTGCCGGGGCCGGCATGGGCGCCGACGACCGGGCCGAGCGAGCTCACGATCAGCGTCTCCGCGTGCGGCTCGAGCGCGCGCGCGACCCGCTCGGCGGCGTCCGGGGCCGCGGCGTGGCCGACGAGGGCGCAGACCCGCCCGTCCACGGCGCTGGCCAGCTCGATCACGCGAGCCAGCGCCCGCTCCTGGGTCCTGACCCGCTCCAGCGGCGCGACCTGGCCCTCGGTGATCGTGAGCACCGGCTTGACCTGCAGGACGGAGCCCACCAGCGCGCCGGCCCGTCCGATCCGGCCGCCCCGCCGCAGGTACTCGAGCGTCGCGACCATGAAGTAGACGCGCAGGCGCTCTCGCAGCGAACCGATCGTCTCCGCGATCGACTCGGCCGGCGCGCCGCGATCCGCCAGGCTGCTGGCGGCCAGCACCAGCAGGGCCAGCGGCATCGAGACCATCTGGGTGTTCACCACCCGCACCCTGCTGCCGCCGATCATCGCGGCGCCCTGGATGGCGGCCTGGTGGGTGCCGCTGAGCCGTGCCGAGATGTGCAGGGAGACCACCTCGTCGTGGTCGGCCAGCAGGCGCTCGTACACGTCGGTGAACCGGCCCGGCGACGGCTGCGAGGTGGTCGCGCCGCCCTGGGACGCGGCCAGCCGGTCGTAGAACTCGTCGGCCGTGATGTCGACGCCGTCGAGGTAGTGGTGCCCGTCGAGGCTGACGGTGAGGGGGACGACCGTGATCCCGCGCTGCTCGACCAGGTCGGCGGCGAGATCGGCGGTCGAGTCGGTCACGATGGCGACCCGCTTCTCACTCATGAGCGGCTTCACCATAGCGTCTCAGGCGCCTTCACGGTGCCTGCGGGCTGGCTGCGAGGCAAGGGGCAACCCCCCTTCCGATCGCCGAACCGAGAACGAGTGCGACCACCAGGCGGAGCAGGAGCTCGGCCTGGGCCGAGGCCCTAGCTGGGTGACGGGCCCCGCCCCCTGCCGCCCGGCTCGTCGGGCAGGTCGGGCAGGTTGAGGCTGTTCACCAGGTCCCTGAACACGGCCAGGCGGTCCTCGTCGAGCTTTTCCTGTGCCGGCTCGTCGTCATCCTTCTCGGGGATCACCCCGGCCCTGTCCAGCACCTCTGAGGCCACGAAGATCGGGCATTCGAAGCGGACCGCCAGTGCGATCGCGTCGCTGGGCCGCGAGTCAATGTCCACGTCGCGACCGTCCTGCCGCAGGTGCAGGCGGGCGAAGAAGACCTCCTCGGTGAGCGACGTGACCACGATGCGGCTCACCGCGATGCCGAGCTCGCCGAACGTGGTCGTCATGAGGTCGTGCGTGATCGGGCGCTCCGGTGCCATGCCCTGGATCTTCATGGCGATCGAGTTCGCCTCGAAGGGTCCGATCCAGATGGGGAGGTAGCGATCCGCCTGCTTCTCCTTGAGGATCACCACGTGCTGCCCCGTCGGCAGGTGCACCCGGATGCTGTCGACGTTGACCTCGATCAGCTCGTCCGTCTCGACGCCTCCATTGCCCTAGTCTAACCCCGCCTGCGGCGGTCGGTGACTCTCTCACGTCGGGGTGTGTCCGACCGCTCAGGGGGGCCGGAAATCGCAGAGCGCCCTGACGGACAATGTCCGAATGGCCAAGGGCTCCCGCCGGGGGCGGCTGATCCTCGTCGACGCGCACAGCCTCGTCTACAGAGCGTACTTCGCCCTGCCGCCGATGAGCACGTCCGGCGGCGTCGTGACCAACGCCGCGTACGGGTTCACCTCGATGATGGCCATCGTGCTGGCGAACCGGCCGGAGTACGCCATCGCCGCGTTCGACATGGGAAAGCCCACCTTCCGCAGCGAGGAGTACGCCGAGTACAAGCAGGGGCGGCGGCCGATGGCCGACGACCTCCGGCCGCAGTTCGAGCTGGTCAGGAGGATCCTCGACTCGCTCGCCATCCCCATCTTCGGTGTCGAGGGCTTCGAGGCCGACGATGTCATCGGCACGCTTGCCCGGAAGGCGGAGGCCCTTGGCGTCGCCGTCACGATCGTGAGCGGCGACCTCGACTGCCTCCAGCTCGTCAGCGACGGGATCGAGGCTCTGGTGCCACGCCGCGGCATCACCGACACGATGATGTACGGCCCCGACCAGGTTCGGCAGCGGTACGGCTTCGAGCCGGCCCAGCTCATCGAGTACAAGGCGCTGCGTGGCGACACGTCCGACAACATCCCGGGCGTGCCGGGCGTGGGGGACAAGACGGCGGCCCAGCTCGTCCAGCGGTTCGGCACGGTCGAGGCCCTGCTCGACGGCCTGGACCAGCTCAAGGAGGGCCGCGTCAGGAAGTCGCTCACCGACCATGCCGACCAGGTGCGCCTGGGCAAGCGGATGGTCACCATCCGAACGGACGTGCCCGTCGAGCTCGACCTGGACCGGGCCCGCTGGCTGCGCTACGACGCCGACCGGGCGAGGGCCGTCTTCGACGAGCTCGAGTTCCGGCAGCTGCTGGCTCGGCTGCCGGCACCGGACGCCGTGCCGCTGCAGCCCACGCTGGCGCTGGAGCCGGTCGAGCTGTCGGGCGCGGTCGCGCTGGTGGGCGAGGAGCACCTCCCGGGGCTGCTCGAGGCGATCGAGGCCGCCGAGGAGGTGGCCCTGTTCGGCCTGTGGGACGGCCAGCCCCGCAGCGGCGCCCAGGTCGGGCTCGGCCTCGCCGCCGGCGAGCGCGGCTGGTACGTGCCGGCGGAGCTGGCGCCACGTCTGGCGGGCGCGCTGGCCGGCAGGCCCCTGCTCTCCCACGACGTGAAGGAGATGCAGCTCGCGCTGGGCGCGGTCGCCCCGGGTGAGCGCGAGTGGCGCTTCAGCACGCACCTGGCCGCCTACCTGCTCGGCGCCGGCTCCCGCGACCCACGGCTGGAGGACCTCGCCCGCGACTTCCTCGGCATGCAGCTCGTGCCGGCAGACCAGCTGCTGGGCAGCGGGCGGAACGTCCGGCCCGCGGCGCAGTGCCCGCCGGGGGAGTGCGCCGAGTTCGCCGGCGGCCGGGCGGTCGCGATCCTGCACCTGCACCCGCGGCTGGCGGCGGAGATGCGGAACCTGAACGTGGACTACCTCTTCCACGAGGTCGAGCTGCCCCTCGCCACGGTGCTCGCCGACATGGAGTCCGAGGGGGTCGCCATCGACGTCCCGTACCTGCGGGAGATGCAGGCGGAGCTCCAGGGGCAGCTCTCGGCGCTGGAGGCCGAGGTGGCGGAGCTGGCGGGCTACGAGTTCAACCTGAACGCGCCGCAGCAGCTGGCCAAGCTGCTGTTCGAGGAACTGCGCCTGCCGGTGGGCAAGCGCACCAAGACCGGCTACTCGACCGACGCGGACACCCTCGAGGCGCTCCGCGAGAAGCACCCGATCGTCGGGCTGGTCCTCGAGCACCGCCAGCTCAGCAAGCTGAAGTCGACGTACGTGGACGCCCTGCCCGGCCTGGTCGACCCGGCCACGGGTCGCGTGCACACGTCGTTCGGCCAGGCGTCCACCGCGACCGGCCGGCTGAGCTCGTCGAACCCCAACCTGATGAACATCCCGGTTCGGACCGAGCTGGGCCAGCGCATCCGGCGCGCGTTCCAGGCCGCCAGGCCCGGCCACGCGCTGTTCGCGGTCGACTACTCGCAGATCGAGCTGCGGGTTGCCGCCCACCTCAGCGAGGACCCGCAGATGCTGGCCGCCTTCCAGGCCGGCAACGACATCCACGCCGCCACGGCGGCTCGGGTGTTCAAGGTGCCGCTGGAGCAGGTCGACCCCAACCAGCGCCGCCTGGCCAAGGTCGCCAACTTCGGCTCGATCTACGGCCAGGGTGAGTACGGCCTCTCCCAGCAGCTCAGCATCCCCGGTGACGAGGCGCGCGCCTTCCTGAAGGAGTACTGGAGCACGTACGGCCGGCTGAAGGAGTGGCTGGACGACCTGCGCGTGAAGGCTCGCGAGGAGGGTGTGGTG
>DASYBH010000345.1:0-3116 GCA_036500885.1 Candidatus Dormiibacterota bacterium | reverse complement strand
ATCGACCAGCAGGACTTCATGACCGTCGTGGACAAGCTCATCGAGGAGGGGACCGTCGACCCGGCCCGGCTGGCCGTCACCGGCTACAGCTACGGCGGCTTCATGACGAGCTGGCTGGTCGGGCACACGACCCGCTTCCGGACCGCCGTGGCCGGCGGCGTCGTCAGCGACCTCCGCAGCTCCTACGGGACGTCCGACGTCGGCGCCTCGCTCCTCGGCCGGCTCGCGGTCGGCGCCGACCTGACCGAGGCCTGGGACCGCTACGACGAGCGCTCGCCGATCCGGTACGCGGACCAGGTCGAGACGCCGCTCCTCATCCTCCAGGGCGAGTCAGACGACCGCTGCGACATGGGCCAGGCCGAGCTGCTCTTCGCCGTGCTCAGACGGCGCCGCAGGGAGGTGGAGCTGGTCCGCTACCCGGGCGCCAGCCACGTCTTCATCATTAGCGGCCGGCCCTCGCACCGCGCCGATTACGCGCGCCGCCTCGTGGACTGGATCGCGCGATGAGGCTGGAGGCCGTCGAGCTGCGCCGGATCGAGATGCCGCTGGTGGCGCCGTTTCGGACCTCGTTCGGCACCGAGGCCGTCAGGGACATCCTGCTGCTGAAGGCCATCACGAATGAGTGCGACGGCAGGGGCGAGTGCTGCGCCCTGACCGCGCCGCTGTACTCCTCGGAGTACGTGGACGGCTGCGCGCACGCCCTGCGCCAGCACCTGCTGCCCCGGCTGTTCGCGGCGCCCACGCTCACCGCGGCGGCCGTGGCCGAGCTCCTGCGCCCGGTGCAGGGCCACCGCATGGCCAAGGCCGCGATCGAGATGGCGCTGCTCGACGCCGAGCTGCGCGCCGCGCGCCAGTCGCTCGCGCACCACCTGGGCGGCGTCCGCGAGACCGTCGCGGTGGGCGTGTCCGTGGGCATCCACGAGAGCATCCCCGCGCTGCTCCACACGGTCGAGGGCTATCTGGCGGAGGGCTACGCGCGGATCAAGCTCAAGATCGAGCCGGGCTGGGACGTCGAGCCGGTGCGCGCCGTGCGCGAGCGCTTTCCCGACGTGCTGCTCCAGGTCGACGCGAACGCCGCCTACACACTGGCGGACGCGCGCCGCCTGGCCCGGCTGGACGCGTTCGACCTCCTGCTCATCGAGCAGCCGCTGCCGGAGGAGCAGGTGCGCGCCCACGCCCAGCTGGCGGCGCGGCTGGCCACGCCCATCTGCCTGGACGAGTCGATCGTCTCCGCGCAGGCCGCCGCCGACGCGATCGCGATGAGGGCCTGCGCGATCGTCAACGTCAAGCCGTCGCGGGTCGGCGGCTACCTGGAGGCCCGCCGCATCCATGACGTGTGCCGGGCGCACGGGGTCCCCGTCTGGTGCGGCGGCATGCTGGAGACCGGGCTCGGCCGGGCCGGCAACGTGGCGCTGGCCGCGCTGCCGGGCTTCACGCTGCCCGGCGACATCTCGGCCTCGGGCCGCTACTACCGCCGGGACATCACCGGGCCGTTCGTGCTGGAGCAGGGCCGGCTGCGCGTGCCGGCCGGGCCCGGCCTCGGCGTCGAGGTGGACGAGGCGGTGCTGCGCGAGGTGACCACGTCCGTCGCAACCGTCGATCGCAAAGGGGGAACCGAATGACCATCGTCAAGGCGGAGCTGGACGAGAAGCTGGTGGAGGCGGCCGAGCGGTTCGGCGTCCCCGGCGCGGCCGTCGGGATCTCCCACGGCGGCGAGGAGCACTACGCGTTCGCGGGCGTGACGAACGTGGCGAACGCGCTGCCGGTGGACGAGGGCACGCTGTTCCAGATCGGCTCGACGACGAAGACGTTCACGGCCACCGCGCTCATGCGGCTCGTCGAGGCGGACCGGGTCGATCTCGCGGCCACCGTCCGCACGTACGTCCCCGAGCTGCGGCTGAAGGACGAGAGTGTGGCGGAGCGGATCACGGTCCTGCAGCTCCTCAACCACACGGCCGGCTGGACCGGCGACTTCTTCACGGACACCGGCGACGGCGACGACGCGCTCGCCCGCTACGTGGAGGCGATGGCCGGGCTGAGCCAGGTCAGCCCGCTGGGCACGATCGCCTCGTACAACAACGCCAGCCTCTGCCTGGCGGGACGCGTCATCGAGAAGGTCACTGGCCAGACGTACGAGGCGGCGCTGAAGGAGCTCGTGCTGGGGCCGCTCGGCCTCGAGCACTCCCACCTCTTCCCCGCCGAGGTCATGACGCTCCGGTTCGCGGCCGGCCACAGCGACGACGACCCGCCCGCCGTGCGGACGCCCTGGCGCCTGCCACGCAACGCGAACGCGGCGGGCGGCCTGATCTCGACGGCGGCCGACCAGGTCCGCTACGCGCGCTTCCACCTCGGCGACGGGGCCGGCGTGCTGCGGAAGGAAACGCTGGAGCTGATGCGGCGGCCGACGTTCGCCATGGACGGCGCCGCCATCGGCGACCGGGTCGGCATCAGCTGGCTGCTGCGGGACGTCGAGGGCGTGACGCTGGTCGGCCACGGCGGCTCGACGAACGGCCAGCAGTCGCTGTTCCAGATGGTGCCGGAGCAGGACTTCGCGATCACGGTCCTGACCAACTCGACCGCCGGCGCCAGGCTCAACCGCGAGCTGCTGGACTGGGCCCTGGCCGCCTACCTGGGTGTCGAGCGCGCGGACCCCGAGCCGCTGCCGCTGACGGCCGAGCAGCTCAGCGAGTACGCCGGCGAGTACCGCTCGGACACGACCGAGATCACGATCACCGTCGAGGGCGAGCTGCTGAGCGCGCTGGGCAGGACGAACGAGGCCACGAAGGAGCGGCTGCGCCCGATCCTGGGCGAGGTGCCGGACCAGCCGCCGGCGCCGCTCGCGATCCTGCCCGACGACGGCTTCCTGGTCGTCGACGGCAAGGGGAAGGGCGGCCGAGGCACGTTCGTCCGCGAGAACGGCAAGATCACGGGCGTCAACATGGGCGGCCGCCTGGCGCTGAAGACCTGAAGCAGATCTCGTGCAGTTCTGTCCGGAATGGGTTGGGGCGTGCGATCTGTCTGAGTGAGTTGAAGCACGGAGTGGGCCATGGCCGCTGGCGCGGCCACCCGCGGGGGATGAAAATCGCGCCCATCCAGCCCGCGGACGGGATTTTCAC
>DASYBH010000344.1:0-16905 GCA_036500885.1 Candidatus Dormiibacterota bacterium | reverse complement strand
CAGATCCTCCGACGCTGCCATTGACCTCGCCTCCCGGATCGCTACGGGAACCGCTGCGCCCGAATTGTCTGGGCAGAAGTCCCGAACCGTCCAGGCAGAAGTGTAGAGGCTGCCGTTGCTCCCACCGGCCGGTCCCTGTGCCACCGGTGCCGCCCTGGAAGGGGCCGGGAGCGGGCTGCGATCGCGCCGCGTCGCTCACGGGAGCCGCAACCATAGGGGTGAACTGTGTCCACCAGGTGCCGGCGGTGGACCTGCAGAGCCAGACGCTGGCGACCAGTGCCGTCGCCCCCACCGCCAGCACCACGGTCAGCTTCGGCACGGCAGCGCCGGTGGCGGCGTTCGGAGGACCGGACCGCGTCGAGACGAACCTCGGCGGCGGCTCGCTCGTACTGGGGTACCCGCTGACCCTGCCGGCCGGTCCCGGTGGCATGACGCCGCCGCTGACCCTCGGCTACGACAGCGCCTCGGTGGCCGACCAGCACAACCCGGCGGCCGCGGCGCCCTGGGTCGGAGAGGGCTGGGGCCTGTCCCTGGGCCGCATCAGCTGGTCGGAGCGCGACACCGCGCTCGGGTGCTGCCCGAACCCCGACTTCAACGACACCTGGAACCTGGTGGACGGCTTCGGGACCAAGGCCGAATTGATCCCGCCCGCCACCAACGTCAGCACGTACTACGAAGACCGAAACGGGACCGCCATCACGCCCAGCCCGGTGACCTGGCACACCACGCCGGAAACGCACGCGAAGGTGGTCTCGTTCACCGGCCCGAACGCGCTGCGGGGGATGGCGGCGGTGCCGCCGTGCTTCCGCGTCTTCCTGCCCAGCGGGATCATGGAGGAGTTCGGCTGCACGCCCGACTCGCTCCAGTTCTTCCCGCAGTCGGCCGGTCCCAACACGGGCCTCGACTTCGTCGCCAACTGGCTGCTCGACCTGATCACGGACCCCAGCGGCAACCAGATCCACGTCACGTACCAGCAGGACGTCCAGACCGGCGCCGCCGGAATCAGCTACCCGCGCGACGCGGTGATGGCGACGGTCGAGTACGACTCGCCCGGCTGCCACAACGCTCAGACCGCCTGCACGGGGGCGGCGTGGGCGCCGCTGATGCGGGTCAGCTTCCAGGCCTCGCACACGGTGGCACGCGTGGCCGGCAGCTCCTGTCCCGCCGGTGCCGCCGGGCGCTGCGACGACCCGGTGGACCTGTCGGCGAGCGCCGGTCTGTCGTCCCCGGCCGTCCAGAGCACGTTCGTCCTCAACGACGTCCTGGTCCAGGTCCGGGGCAGCGCCGGCGCGGCGTGGAGCACGCTCCGCGACTACCAGCTCGCCTACGACCAGTCGGGCCCGAGCACGATCACCGATCCCTTCAGCGGCGTGGCGCAGTCCACCGCCGGCCGGCTGAACCTGATGCGGATCACCGAGCTGGGCGCTGACGGCGCCACGGCGCTGCCCAGCCGCGGCTTCACCTACACGCGGCAGGTCCAGTACTACGAGGACGAGTTCTGGGGCCCGGCGCCGGCGACCAACTGCGGGCCGTCGTGGAACGTGGGCACCGGACTGGGCTGCAACCTGTGGAGCCAGAGCTACGAGGGCAACAGCTACTACCTGGCAACGGCGTCGAACGGTCTCGGGCTGCAGCAGAGCTTCGGCTGGCAGCTGGCGCGGGACAACGCCAGGGGTGCGCCCACCGGGCAGGACGTGCTCGATCCCTTCGTCTGCAACAGGATGCAGAGCACCGCGCCGTGCGACCGGGCGGACGCCGGCGCCTGGAGCCGGATGGTCCTCACCAGTCGCAGTGAGAGCGTGGTACGGCTGACCCAGGCCGGGCAGGGAGGCGCCAGGACCAGCACGCCGGTGACGGGCACGTACAGCTACGGCTACCGGCTGATGGCGATCGATGACTACTGGGGCGCCTGGTTCGACTCCGACGTCGTGGACTTCTACAACGGCAAGTTCATGGGCTTCGCGACGGTCACGGTGACCAACCCCGACGGCGCCAGGGAGGTCCACACCTTCCCGAGCACGGAGGACTTCGGGGTCTTCGACCCGACCAACCCCATGTTCAGCAGCTCCTGCACGACGACGAACCCGTGCCCCAAATCGCCGTGGTGGGACGCGGTCAACGCCCTGCACGGACGTGCGACCGAGGTGGACCGCTACGACACCAACGGGGCGCTGGTCGAGGTGGCGCAGACGCAGTACCAGGCGCTGTGCCCCTCCAGCGGGGTCGGCGGCGACCTGGTCGGCCAGCTGGTCAGCGAGCTGGACTTCGACAACCCGGTGGCGCTCTGCGACGTCGCGCCCGCCAGGACCGACCGCTACCTGGTCAACGGGGGCAGCCTGTCCTCCGCGCCGCACGCGACGACCACCTTCACGCGCGACGCCTTCGGACGCGTGACGAACGCGACGGTGACGAGCAACGACGGGGCCGGCGGCGGCAGCCCCACGACGATCGTGGAGCGGACCTCGTACACCTGGAACGACGGCGTCGCCGCCACCGCCACCTCGGCGACCGGCACGTACCTGATCGACGTCTCCGCCCAGGTGGACGTGGAGGACGCGGGCGGCAGCCGCTCCCGGTGCCGGTACGTCAGCTACGACGGCCAGGCTGGGACGCTGGGCCAGAACGCCGCGCTCAGGCTCGGCGAGCCGACCCGGTCGGACATATACACCGACTGCGGCACAGCGGCCAACGGCTTCACGCCGAGCGGCCAGATCAGCACCACGCACACCTACGACGTCTTCGGAAACCCCCTGACGACGGACGACCCGGACGCCGTGGCGGGGAACGCCGCGCACCTCGGCTGCGTGGTCGGTGGCACCGCGTTCAGCGCCTGCACGAGCGTCGACGGGACGTTCGCCACCCTGCCCGTCACCGCCGTCAACGCGCTCGGCCAGAGCGTCTCGACCGCGTACCAGGCGCCGGCCGCGGGCACGCCGACCGGCGGGTTCGGCCTCTGGCCGACGTCCCTGACCGACCCCAACGGCCAGACGACCACCATTGCGTACGACGCGCTGGGCCGCCCGACCGCCGAGACGCTGCCCGGCGAGGCACCCGGTCTCACCACCCGGACCACGTCGTACACGGTGTGGTGCTCCGGCGCGACCGCGCAGAGCCCCTGCGTCGAGATCGACAGGACGCAGCGCCTGAACGGCACCACGACGGTCACGTCCCGGGCCTTCTACGACGGCCTCGGCCACCTGGTCGAGACCCGCACGGCGGCCCCCAACGGCCAGGACGTCGTCCGCTATTCGCTGTACGACGCCTCCCAGCGCCGGGCCTTCCAGAGCATGCCGTACCTGGTGAGCGCGTACACCGGGAGCCCCGGCGCCGGCGCCTACTCCATCCCCGACAGCGCCCAGCCCGGCACAACGTTCACGTACGACGGGCTGGGCCGCCCGACCAGCACCACCGACGCGCTGTCGCATCGGACCGGCACCGGCTACTCGATGGCGTGCGGGCCGGCCGGCACGGGCGACGCCGCCTGCTACGCCCAGACCCTGACGGTGGATCCCGACGGACACCAGGTGGGCGCCCTCGTCGACGCCCTCGGCCGCGTCGACTACGAGCAGCGCTACAGAGGCAGCGGCACGGCCAGCTACGCCGTCTACGCGACCACCGGGTACACGTACGATGTCGCCGGCGACCTGACCCGGGTCCTGCAGCCGGACGGCGTCACCCGGACGACCGCTCAGTACGACTCGGCCGGCCGGAAGACCGCCATGACGGACCCGGACCGCGGCAGCGAGAGCTACCGCTACGACCAGGACGGCAACCTGGTGCAGTCGGTCGACGCCAGGGGCGCTGCCGGCACGGTCTTCATCGGCTATGACGGCCTCGACCGCCCGCTGTGGCGCAACACCGCAAACGGACCGGCGGGCGCCTACGACACCTACAGCTACGACAGCACGGCCGGTGGCAACCCCGGTGTCGGCCGGTTGACCGGCGAGACGTTCTCGGGGGGCGCGTTCAACTCGCTCGCGGGCAGCTACGCGCTCGTGTACGACGCCCGCGGCCGGACCACCGCGAAGACCCTGACGGTGGGCGCCGCCAGCTATCCGCTGCAGTTCACGTACGACGACGCCGGCAGCCTGCTGACCGAGTGGTACCCGGATGGCGAGACGGTCAGCGACACCTACACCGCCCAGGGCTGGCTGTCGTCGATCAGCACGACCCAGGGCGCCACGACCACGCCGCTGCTCGGCGGCGCGACGTACGGCGGGGTGGGCGGCGCGTACGGCCAGGTGACGGGTGCGACCCTGGGCGGCGGCACGTACGCCTACAGCGCCGTCGACGACCTGCTGGGCAGGCCCACCGACCTCAAGGTCACCCGCAGCAGCGACGGAGCCACGCTGTTCGAGCAGGCCCGGACGTTCGACGCCGCCGGCAACCTCGCCAGCGCGAGCACGAAGCTGCCGGCGGGCACCGACAACCAGGCCTTCTGCTACGACGAGCAGAATCGCCTGACGTGGGCCGGTTCGACGGGCGTGCCACCCTGCACGGGCAGCGCGGTCGTTGCGGGCACGCTGGGCTCCGCCCAGTACACGCAGGGCTTCGCCTACGACGTCCTCGGCCGGATGACGAGCGGGCCGCTGGGCAGCTACGCATACGGCGACGGCACCCACATGCACGCGGCCACGGCTGTGGGGACCGCCTACACGGCCGGCTACGACGCGGCCGGCGACATGACGTGCCGTGCGGCGACCGCCGCCAGCACCTGCGCCGGCGGGGCGCCCAACGGCGCGCAGTTGACGTACGGCCCCGAGCGCCAGCTGATGAGCTGGCAGAGCGGGTTGGGCAGCCCGGCCACCAGCGACCAGTTCCTGTACGACTGCCAGGGCCGGCGTGTGGCGCAGCAGGTCACGCAGGCCGGGACGACCACGACCACCGTCTACGTGGGCGACGCGGAGGAGATCACCACCTCGGGCGGGACCACCAGCACCGCCACGTACTACCACGCCGGCGCCATGCGGATCGCGATGGCGGTCAACGGAGTCCTCACCTTCTTCGGAGTGGACGCGCAGGGCTCCCCGAACGTGGCGCTGGGCGCCAGCGGGACGGCGGCGGCCAGCCTCCTCTACACGCCCTACGGTGGAATCCGCTACGCGAGCGGGACCATGCCCACGACCTACGGGTTCACGGGCCAGCGCGCGGACGCCACCAGCGGACTGGACTACTACGGCGCCCGCTACTACGACCCGGTCGCCGGCCAGTTCACGAGCCCGGACTCGATCGTGCCCGGCGCGGGCTTCGACGCCTGGGGCCTGTCCCGGTACGCGTACACGCGGGGCAACCCGGCGACGCGCACCGATCCGACCGGCCACGACGACTTCGGGGGCGGCGACTTCGGTGGGGACTTCGGGGGTTCCGGCGCCGACTTCGGGGGCTCCGGCGCCGACTTCGGGGGCTCTGGCGCCGACTTCGGGGTCTCCGGCGCCGACGCCGGCGCCGCGGCTGGCGACTTCGGGGGCTCCGGCGCCGACCTCGGGGGCTCTGGCGCCGACGCCGGCGCCGCGGCTGGCGACACGGGGGCGGTCGACGGCTCAGCCGCCGACGCGGCCGGTGGGGCCGCGGCGGCGACCGGCGCCATGGATGCCGGTGCGGATGCGGGTGCGGATGCGGGAGCCGCCGCGGGAGCGGCCGCCGGGGCCGCCGCCGCCGACGGGACGGGGATCGCAGCGGGCGCCATCGCAGGTGCCGAGGCCGGAGCGGATGCCGTCACGACCCCGCAGCCGGAGCCCGGCATGTCCTCCACCGGTCCCATCCAGCTCCTGGCCTCACTGGCCCTCGGCCTCGCGGTCGAAGCGACCCTCGGGGTGTACGGGGCCATTCGCGCCGGACTGGGCTACCTCAGGGACGCGATCGCCGGCTCGTTCCAGGCGGCGGAGGTGCCGGCGGCGCAGGAGGGTCAGACCCTGTACAGGATCTGGGGTGGCGATTCGGCGGAGATGGGGCACTCCTGGACGTCCGTCAACCCCGAGACGCTGTCGAACGCACGCGACGCCCTCGGGCTGCCCTCGCAGAACAGCGGCGAGTTCCTGACGACAGGCCGCCTCACCAGCACCGAGGGCGTCACGGGGCGCGAGGCCCTGCCGATCCCTCCGAACGCCGGCGGGGCGCCCGAGTACCTGATCCCGAACCCGGCGACCCAGATCGAGATCACGGGCCGCAGGACCATGAACACCCCGTTTTGAGGTGGTGGAGAATGTCAGCAGCGATGGCCGTCGATCCGCCACGTGAGGAGCTGCTCGCGCTCCTGCGCAGCCACGGAGTGAGAGGTGAGATCCGCGAGGTCTCGCCGCGAGCGGCGGACGAGGCGATCTTCGTCGTCTCGCCGGAGGACGCTGGCGCGGCGAACGATCGAGACCTCGCCATCGCGCTGCAGCGGCTGCTGAACCGGAAGGTCTGGGTGGTCCCCGACCAGCCGATCTGGCATCGGCAGTCGGAGCCGCTGTGACGCCCTGATAGCGGCGGGGGACCGTCGGCAGCCACCTGCAGCAGGCTGAGGCCGCGGCCGGAACGGGAGGCGACCAGGATTGGTCAGCTGCCCGACAGCTCGAACTGCACGCGGGAGATCTGCTCCGCCATCGGCGCGAGCCGGGCTCGAAGCCGGTTGTGCTCCGCGTCCTGGTCGTAGGCGCGATACGCGTCCCGGTCCGCGAAGTCGGCCACGATCGCGAAGCTCCAGTTGCCGTCGCGAAGCCCGACGTCGTTCCCGATCGTGTAACTCAGCGTGCCGGGGCAGTCGAGGCCTCGCAGACCTTCCTGGATTGCCGCCACCTGTGCCGCGTCGTGGCCAGCCTTCAGCTTGACGAGAACGACGTTGCGGATCATGACGCCACGCATCGTAGCGCTGCCCTCACGAGGCCGGGCGTTCCCTTCGATCGATACCGACGTCAGCCGCCGGCTGGCGGTCGTGTCGCCGCTCCTGTGGGCGCCGGTGGGCGATCCTCAGCCTGCTGCCGGGGGGTCACGCCAGCGGCCATCAAGGTCCCGGTGACGAGCAGGTTGAGCCCGTCCGCGAGGAGGTGGGCGGGCAGCCGGTCAGGCTCCGCGAGCCGCTGCAGCACGAAGCCGTCGGTCATGGCGACCGTGAGCGCGGCGACCTGGTCGCTGGGGATCGGGAAGCGGACGCCGAACTCGGTCTCGACCTCCGCGACCAGGCGCGCGATCACCCGGCGGCACTCCTCGTACGCGTCGGCCAATCGCTGGCGCAGGTGCGGATCGCGGATCGACTGGCTCCACAGCTCGCTCCAGAGGAGCATCCAGTCGGACTCCTCCTCGATCATCCGTGTCAGGACGTCGCCGCCCTTCCGCAGGCGGTCCGCCAGCGGCTCGTCGCCCTCGTATGCGCGGGCGACCGCGATCGTCCAGCTGCGGCTGCGGTCAGCGACCAGCTCGACGAACACGTCCTCCTTGCTCTCGAAGTTCGAGTAGAAGGCGCCCTTGGTGAACCCCGCCTCCAGCGCCACGTCATCGACGGTGGCGGCGTGGAACCCCTTCCGCGCGAACACGCGGGCGGCCGCTGCGATGAGCTCGACCCGGGTCCTGGCCTTGCGTTCCTCGCGCGTCAGTCGTGTCGCCACGACCTCGAACAGTACCACTGCGGACGCGAACGGAATACCCGCCGGTATCCCATTCGACCAGACGAGATACTATCTGGTATATAAATACCAGGCAGTATTCGAAACTGATGGTGGAGGTCTTCCTCATGGACGCGAAGACATGGGAGGTGGTCGAGGCCCGCGCGGCGGCCCTCGGAATCGGGGGCTGGCGCTGGGAGCAGGCCTGGATAGCGGCCAGCGCGGGCCATGCGCCGGCCGTCACCGCGTACCAGCGGGCACTGGCCGAGGGCGCCAGCCGCTTGGCGGCGGCAGCGGTCGCCGGCGCGGTCGCCGCCGTCGAGGCCCGCGACGCGCTCACGAGCGACCAGTACAGGACGCTCGTCGCCCCGGACGCCGAGCTGGCGATGAGCTCTACCGGGCCTGAGCGAGATGATCGAGCGTCGGGATGATCAGCTCGTCGGCGACCCAGCGCCGGGAACTTTTGGGATAGTGCTTAGCTCGATGCCGCCGTGACCTCGCCGCGCTCCCAGGCGCGGACCGGGTGCTCCTCTCCGTGCAGCTGCTCGTACTTCTGCACGCCGGCGTTGATCAGGTCCCAGGCGCGGCGGTCGATGTCCGCCACGTACTCGGGGCTCACCGCGGCAGTGCGCAGCCGCTTGGTGATCGAGTCCACGACGAAGCCCCACTGCTCGCGCGGGTCGAGGCGCATCGTCGGCGGCAGGTCCCGGGGATTGGGCAGCTTGACCTCCGGGTTGCCGCCGACGCCGACGCAGTACGCCAGCGTCCGGTCCACGACCGTCCGGATGTCGGCCTCCCGACCTGCCCGCACCGCCTCGCGCAGGGCCCAGACGCCGTAGCTCACGTGCCGCGACTCGTCCCTGGTCACCGCCGTGAAGCCGGCGCGGAAGCCGGGCAGCAGGTCGTTCAGGCGGGTGAGCCGCAGGAGCCGCCGCTGTCCGGGCAGGGCCAGCACGCCCTCGATCATCAGGTGGTAGAGCGCGACCGCCTGCACCCACAGGCTGTAGCTGCCAGGCTCGACGCGGACCGCCTCGGTGACCACGGCCAGCTCGCCGTCGCGGGGCTCGAAGATGCGGCCGTAGCCGCCGCCGATCTGCCCGGCCTGGGCGGCGTGGGCGAGGGTCTCGCGCAGGCCGCCGGCGACGCCCAGCGCCTCGGAGAAGAACCGGGCGAAGAAGTAGGAGTGGCGCGCCTCGTCGACCAGCTGTGTCGACAGGAACAGCCGGTTGTCCTCGTCCGGCGCGGCGTGGACGAGCGGCGAGAGCGTATCGGTCACCGCCTGCTCGCCGTAGAAGAAGGCCAGGAACGCGCCCTCCATCTGCTCGCGCATGCCCGCGGACATCGCCTGCCACTGGCGCCGATCGACGCTGAAGTCGATCTCGGTCGCCGACCACTGCTGGCGCTCCCAGCGCTGGTACAGGTCGAGCGGACCGGGCAGCTCGCGGCTGAGGTAGTCGACGTGGGTGTACACCACGTCCGGGCTCAGGGTGCCGAGCGCCTCGAGCGACGACCTCTCGACGATCGCGACCGCTTCCTGTTCCTGCATCTGCATAGCCGTCTCTCCTCCTGCTCACCGCGGCTGCGGGCTGTCGACGAGGAGAGAGTACTCTCTCCTCTTGACCTGTGCAACCAGAGCTAAAGTAGTGTCGCGATGAGAGCAGGGCACCGCCGAGCCGACCCGCTGACCGGGACGACGCGCGAGCGTCTGATCGAGGCGGCGGCGGACGTCATCGCCGAGGCGGGCTACGACCGCGCCGGGGTGCAGGAGATCGCCCGCCGCGCGGGGCTGACGAACGGCGCCATCTACGCGAACTTCCGGGACAAGTCCGAGCTCCTGGCCGAGGCGGTCGAGGTGGGCCTGGTGCGCCTGATCGGCAGGATGGACGACGCCAGGCGGGCAGGCGCCTCGCCGGCGCAGGTCATCGAGCTGATCGGGCGGACGCTTGCCCTGGCTACCCCCGCCCGCCACCGGAGGCTGGTGAGCGAGGCCCTGGCCGCCGCTCGCCGCGACCCCGACGTCGGCGAGCGCGTCCGGCAGCTGCTGAGCACCCTGGAGTCACACGTGTCGAGCGTGGTGGCGGAGGCCCTCCACGACGGCGACATCGCCGGTGACGTCGACCCTTCCACGCTGGCGCGCTTCGGGGTCGCGCTGGCGATCGGCTACCACGTGACATACTCGGCCGGCATGCCGGAGCCTGATCCCGAGGCCTGGACCCGGCTGATGACAAGGGTGCTCGCCTCGCTGCGCGCCTGAGCTCCGTCGTCGGCGGCGCTCTGACCTCCTGGCCCGACTTCTACCTCTCGGGTTCGGACGTGCCAGACGGCGAGGAAGTCGCGAATCCCGTGGCATCCGCCTGGGCGAGGCCGGCACCCGCGCCGGCGTGGCGCCTGGATGGCCGGTTGACGGCTAATGCTATAGCAGGTAGCATCTCGGCTCATATGCACGAAGGGTCGCCGGTCAGAGCCATTCAACCCGCACGAGCCCTGGCCGACCAGGCCTTCCAGGCCATCCGGGACGCGATCGTCGCCGGGCGGCTGGCCGCGGGCGAGGTGGTCACGGAGCGCTCGCTCGCGGTCTTCCTGGGCGTGAGCCCGACGCCCGTCAGGGAGGCGCTCCGCCAGCTCGAGCAGGAGGGCCTGATCGAGCGGAGCGGGCGCGACCGCCGCGTCGCCGAGCTCCCCGAGAGCGCCCACGGCGAGATGGTCCTCATCCACGCCGCGCTCAGGGGGGTGGCGGCGCGGATCGCGGCGGAGCGCGCGACCGACGAGCAGATCGCGCGCATGCGCGAGGCGCTGCGCGAGTCCGAGGAGCTGCGCGAGCGCTCGCCCCGGCGCTCCGCGGCGGCGGGGTTCCGCGCGTTCCACGCCGCCGTCGAGGCGGTCGCGCAGGGCCAGCTGCTGGGCACGTTCCTGGCCACGGCCGAGGCGTTCGACCAGGCCTACAGGGTGCGGGCCCTGGCCGCGGAGTGGGCGGCGGACCCGGCCGGCCTGGAGGACCGCGTCCAGCAGCACCGGTCGATCCTCGCGGCCATCGAGGCCAGGGACGCGGATCGCGCAGAGGCCCTCATGCGGCAGCACACGCTGGAGGCGGGCCGGAAGTACGTGCGCTACGCCGGCCAGCCCGGCCCGCGGGTCGTGGGATAGGGCGATTCTCTTTTTGAGCGCAGTTGCTATAGCACATAGCATTTGCCAGTTGGAACGGAGGAGGACGAGAGAGAGATGAGACGGGGGACCGCAGCCAGGGGGTTCCGGCGGCTGGCCGGGCTGATCGCGTGGACCGCCGCCGGCGCGCTGCTGGCGGCGTGCGGGGGAGGGGCCGCCCCGCCGACCACGTCGGCCGCGGCCACGCCGGCGGCCGTCGACACGCTGGTGGCGAAGGCGAAGGGCGAGAAGGGGCTGGTGCTGTACGGCAACCCGCCGGCCGACTTCTTCAAGCCCGTGCTGGACGGGTTCAAGGCCGCATATCCGGGCATCTCGGTCGAGTACACCGACCTCACCGACAACGAGGTGTTCTCGAAGTACCAGTCCGAGCACGCGCAGGGCGCCCGCACGGCGGACGTCATCCTGGCGAGCGCTCCGGCGCTGTGGATCCAGGCCGAAGCGAACGGGCTGGTCGCGAACGTCACGCCGCAGGGACTGTCGAGGTTCCCGGCGTACACCAGGCAGGGACCGGGACTCTACGTGATGTCGCCGGAGCCGATCATCAGCACGTACAACACGAAGCTGCTGACCGCGGCCTCGGCGCCGAACACGTACACCGGGCTGGCCGCGGCCGTCAAGGCGGAGCCCTCCCGCTACCCGCTCGTCTCGTACCCGATCGACAACCAGCTCGGCTACGCGGCGATCTACGGACTGATCAAGATCCTCGGCTGGGACCGGTTCTGGTCGATCCAGGACCAGCTGGCGCCGAGCACCAAGACGTACAGCGAGGGGCTGACGGGGCTGACGCAGATCGCGACCGGCGCCGCGTCCTACGGCTACGTCGGCTCGGGCCTGGGCCAGGCCACTGTGCCGCTGGCGAGCAGGGGCCTCGCCGCGTACCTGTACATGCAGGACGCCACGCCGCTCGTGCCCCGGGGGATCGCGGTCACCGCGGGAGCCACGAGCCCCGCCTCGGCGCAGCTCTTCCTGGACTACGTGTTCAGCGACGCCGGCCAGCAGACGCTGTGCAGGGCGGGATTCGAGGCCAGCCAGAACGGCTTCGCGCCAGCGGACAGCTGCCCCGCCAACCTCACCGCGCTCGAGAAGCAGGTCCCCAGCAAGAACGTCGCCCTCGTTCCGATCGCGAAGGACGTCCTCGACCAGCAGTCGAGGATCGTCCAGCGGTGGAACCAGGCCTACCATCGCTAGGCCACGGGTTGACAGCCACCAACCTCGCGACGGCGTCCGTGGGTCGTGTCCGCGTCGCGGCGCGCCCACGGGCGGCACGCGTCTCGCAAGCGGCGGTCTGGGTCGTGGCGGTCGGCCTCGTGGTGTTCCCGCTGGCGCCGATCGTGTACTCCAGCTTCCTGAGCAAGCCGTTCTACCTGCCGGGCAGCACCTTCACGCTCGACGCGTACGCCACGCTCTTCGCCGACCCGGCGTACTGGCGGGCCGCCGGCAACTCGCTGGTGTTCGCGAGCCTGATGACCGCGATCGCGGTCCCGACGGGGACGGCGTTCGCCGTCCTCTGCCACCGCACCGACATGCCCCTGGCGAGCTGGTACGGCCGCCTCCTGCTGGCGCCGATCGTCATCCCGCCGCTGGGCCTGATCGTGGGCTGGTTCGTCCTGTACGGCGACGGCGGCTACCTGACCCAGATCGTCCACCGCGCGCTCCACCTGCCCCCGTGGCAGCTCTCCTCGATCCCGGGCATGGCGGTGCTGGGCGCGGCCGTCGCCACGCCGATCGCGTACGTCACGTGCCGGGCGGCGCTGGAGGGCAGGGACACGGCGCTGGAGGAGGCGGCGTCGAGCCTGGGCGCGGGCCCGATGAGCGTGCTGCTCAGCATCACCGTGCCGATGCTGCGGCCGGCCATCCTCAACTGCGCCGTGCTGATCTTCGCGCTGGGGCTGGAGGTGCTCGGCATCCCGCTGCTGCTGGGCGGCCCGTCGAACATCGACATGTATGCCAGCTACCTGTACAAGGCGTGGACGAGCGGCTTCACGCCAGACCCGCCGTCCGTGTCCGCGGGCGCGCTCATCCTGCTGCTGGCGGTGACCACGCTGCTGCTCGTCCGGGCCGCGCTGCTGGGCTCGGAGCGGCGCTTCGGCGGCGTGGGCGCCCGCGGCGGCCGCCCGGCGCGGCGCCTGACGCTCGGCCGGTGGCGGCATCCGGTCGCCATCGCCGGCGGTGCCTACATCGCGATGACCAGCCTCGTCCCGCTGCTGGGGCTGGTGGTGATGTCGCTGGTCACCGAGCTCACCATCCTCGTGCCGCCGTGGCACCTGGCCACGGCCGGGAACTGGGTGCAGGTGCTCACCGACCCGAGGTTCCAGCGCTCCATCCTCGACAGCGTCGTGATCGGCCTCGCCGGCGCCGGCCTGACGGTGATCCTGGTCGCGCTGGCCACGCTGATCGCCAACCGCTCCGACTTCCCGCTGCGGACCCTGCTCGGGCCGGCCCTGGTCTACCCGCGCGCCGTCCCCGGCATCGTGCTCGGCATCGGCTTCTTCTGGGGATTCCTGTTCGTCGACCTGCCCGGAGGCGCGCTTCGCAACAGCCTCGTGGGTGAGCTGATCGCGCTCTCCGTGCGGAGCAGCACGCTCGCGTACGTCGTGATCTACCCGGCGGTCGTGCGCATCAACGTCGAGCTCGACCGCGCCGCCCGCGCGTCCGGGGCCGGGTGGTGGACCACCGTCCGGCTGGTCCTGCTGCCGATGCTGCGGCCGGCGCTCGTGGCCGCGTTCGTCCTGATGTTCGTGGCGATGGTCAGCGACTACGACCCGGTGGTCTTCCTGCAGAAGCCGGGCACGGAGGTGATGGGCGTGACGATGCTGCACCTCTGGACGAAGGGTGTCGTCGGGTCGGTCGCCGCGCTCGCCGTCGTGCAGCTGGCGATCGTGGCGGTGGTCATCTCGGCCGCCTGGCGGACGCTGGGACGCGCGCTCCATGCCTGACCTGCGAGTCTCCGGGCTCACCAAGCGCTTCGGTGCCACGCCCGTCCTGGACGACGTGAGCTTCTCGGTGGGGAAGGGGCAGTTCGTGACGCTGCTGGGCCCCAGCGGCTGTGGCAAGACCACGACGCTGCTGTCGATCGCCGGCCTGGAGACGCCGGAAGGGGGATCGATCAGCTGCGGCCAGGTGCGCTTCTTCGACGCGGCCGCGAAGATCCAGCTGCCGGCGGAGTCGCGCAACGTCGGGATCGTGTTCCAGACGTACGCGATCTGGCCGCACATGACGGTCGCGGACAACGTCGGCTTCCCGCTGCGCATCCGCCGCCGCTCCCGTGCGGAGATCCGGAGCCGGGTGGAGGAGGTGCTGGACCTGGTCGAGCTCGGCGGGTACGGCGGGCGCTACCCCTACCAGCTGTCGGGCGGCCAGCAGCAGCGGGTCGCGCTGGCCCGGGCGCTCGCCCACCCGCCCGACCTCCTGCTGCTGGACGAGCCGTTCTCGAACCTCGACGCCAAGCTCAGGGAGCGGGCGCGCGTGTGGTTCCGGGCGCTCCAGCGCACGCTGAACCTGACCACGGTGTTCGTCACCCACGACCAGGACGAGGCGCTGAGCATGAGCGACCGCATCCTGGTCATGGACGCCGGCCGCATCGCGCAGCAGGGGACGCCCGAGGAGGTGTACCGGCTGCCCGCGACCGCGTTCGTCGCGGACTTCGTCGGCCAGTGCAACCTGGTCGAGGCGGTGGTCAGGCGGGTCGGCGACGGCACGCTCGTCGCCGGCGGCGCCGGCGTCGAGTTCTCGGTCGCGCTCGATCCGTCGCGGTTCGCGGTGGGCGCGCGCGTCACGCTCGCGATCCGCCCCGAGGACGTCCACCTGGAGTCGCCGGCCGGCCGGAACGGCGAGGTCAACCGCTTCCCGGCGCGGCTCGCGTCGACGTCGTTCTTCGGCGACCACTTCCGCTCCGAGGTGCTCGTCGGCGACCTGCGCCTGGCGGTGCTCTCGCGCTCGCGCCCGGCCGGCGCTCCCATCGCGGTCGAGATTGACCCGGGGACCATCAGCGTCCTCGGCCCGCCGGTATCCCGATCTGGAGGTTGATCTTGGACGAGATCCGATTCATCGCCGCGAGCGGCTCGCTGGGGTCGGGCGTGCACGAGCCGTCGCTGCGGGAGGCGCTGACCCACCGGCCGCACTTCATCGCGGCGGACGCGGGCACCACCGACGCGGGACCGGCCGCGCTCGGCTCCGGCGTGCCCGCCTACTCCCGGGTGTCGGTCCGGTCGGACCTGGCCAGGGTGCTGGCCGCCGGCCACGCCGCCGGGGTCCCGGTGATCATCGGATCGGCCGGCACGGCGGGCGCCGACGCGCACGTGGACTGGACGCTCGCGATCCTCCGCGAGGTGTGCGCGGAGCTGCGCCTGCCCCGCACCGTCGGCGTGCTGCGCTGTGAGCAGTCGCCGGACTACCTGGCCGGTTTGCTGGCGGCGGGCCGGATCCGGCCGATCGAGCCGGCGCCGGCGATCGACGAAGCGACGATCCGACGGAGCCGGGTGGTCGGCATGATGGGCGTGGAGCCGATCCAGCACGCGCTGCGGGCGGGCGTCGACGTCGTGCTCGCGGGGCGGTCGAGCGACTCGGCTCTGTACGCGGCGATCCCGATCGCGGAGGGGTTCCCGGAGGCGCTCGCCTGGATGGTGGGCAAGATCGTGGAGTGCAACACCATGGCCTGCGTGACCAGCGGGCCCGGCGTGCTCCTCGCCACGATGCGGCACGACTCCGCGCTCATCACACCGGTCGGACCCGGCCTCCGCTGCACACCGCAGAGCGTCGCCGCCCACACCCTGTACGAGAACGCGGACCCGTACCTGTTTCACGAGTCGTCGGGCGTCCTGGAACTGCAGAAGGCGGCCTACGAGGCCGAGGGCGAGGTCAGCGTGCGGATCTCCGGCCCGACGTTCACGCGCTCGGACGCCTACTCCGTGAAGCTGGAGGGCGCGGAGCTGGCCGGCTACTCGACCGTCCTGATCGGCGGCATCCGCGACCCGTTCATCCTGGCCCGGCTCGACGACTGGCTGGCCGGCGTCCTCGGCCACATCCGGAAGTCGGTGAAGGCGGTGCTCGGCGTCGGTCCCGACGGCTACGCGCTGGCGGTCCACGCCTACGGCCGCGACGCGGTGATGGGCGCCGCGGAGCCCGAGCGCGGCGCGCCGCCGCGCGAGGTGGGCATCGTGTTCGAGGTCCTGGCCCCGGACCAGCACCTCGCGACGGAGATCGCGAAGGCGTCCCGGCAGCCGTTCCTGCACTTCCCGGTGCCCGGCTGGAGCGGAGCCATCTCGACGATCGCGTACCTCCACAACCCGCCGCAGCTGGAGCGGGGGCCGGTGTACCGCTTCAACCTGCACCACGTCGCGCTGCCCGAGACGGAGCTGGAGATGTTCCGGCTCGAGGTGCTGCACGTGGACGGCGCGGTCGCGGTCGGGAGCTCGGTGGGGTGAGGCTCGACCGCCTGGCCACCCTGATCCGGTCGAAGAACGCCGGCCCGTTCCAGCTCACGTTCGACGTCATGTTCGAGGACGCGGCCACGTACGAGCGGGTGAAGGCGTCGGGGGTGCTGAGCGCGCGCCTGATCGCGGACCTCTACGGATGCGGCGAGAGCGACGTCCGCTTCTTCAGCTGCGACAACGCCCTGGCCTTCAAGGCGACGATCCCGCGTGCCCGGCCGCAGGGCGAGTTCGGCGACCCGGACCTGCACGGCTGCCAGCAGCACGCACCCCTGATGGCGGTCGAGGTCGCCCCGTGACCGTCGCCGGGCGCGTGCCGAGGTGCGGCGCCTGCTGAGACAGCACGGCGACGAGCTGACGCCCGAGCGGGTCGCGAAGCGAAGCGGCATTGGGCTCCAGCACGCGCGCAAGCTGCTTCGCGAGGAGCGCGCCGCAGGCTCCACCGATCATCGCCGGCCGCACGTCGTGGGTACGACGGGGCCGTAGACGGACGCCGGGGGCGGCCCACTCCGGCCGCCTCCCCGTTCTGATGCGGCAGTTGAAGTCCGAGGCGGGCGCGGCGCTGGAGGCTTCGCGCGACCACGCGCGCACCCGGCACTCCGAGTAGACCGGCTGACCTTGACATTCTGTTGTACAAGTACAACAATTCATCCCATGCCCCGGAGGGATGGTTCGAGTGGTCCCGCGGATGACGCGGCGGCGCGGCCGCTGCACAACCGGATCGCGGTGCTACG
>DASYBH010000343.1:0-4755 GCA_036500885.1 Candidatus Dormiibacterota bacterium | reverse complement strand
CTGGCCACGATCCCGGCCCTGGGCGTGCTGGCCGGCGCGACCCGCACCCTGCGGCTCGGCACCTTCGTGATCGCCAACGACTCTCGCAATCCGGTGCTTCTGGCCAGGGAGGCGGCGACGCTCGACTTCCTCTCCGGCGGTCGTTTCGAGCTCGGACTGGGCGCGGGGCGGCCCGGGGCCGAGGAGGACAACCGCAAGCTGGGCATGCCGTTCGACTCGGCCGGCGTCCGCATCGCCCGGCTGGCCGAGTCGATCCGCATCGTCAAGGCGCTGTTCGCGGGTGAGACGGTCGACGCCCCCGGCCCGTACTACCGCGCTGCCGGCGCGGACCTCTTCCCCCGCCCGGTGCAGGAGCCGAGGCCCCCGATCCTGGTGGCGGCGGGAGGTCCGCGCCTCCTGGCCCTGGCGGCCAGGGAGGCCGACATCGTGACCATCGCCGCCCCCCCGCTGGAGGCGGCGGCCGGCTTCGAGCAGCGGGTCGAAACCCTCCGCCAGGCGGCGCCGGAACGCTTCGACCACCTGGAGCTGAGCATGAACCTGCTCGCCGTCGGCGGCACCCCCCATCCGATCGTGGCGCGCGGCATCGGCGTGGAGCAGCTCCTCCGGTCCGGCTCGCCGGCGGTGCTGACGGGCTCGCCGGACGAGATGGCGGAGCAGGTCCAGCGCTCGCGCGAGACGCTCGGGATCTCCTACGTCACGGTCTGGCAGGCGTTCGCGGACCAGCTCGCACCGGTGGTCGAGCGGCTGGCCGGCCGCTGACCGGCCGGCGCGCCGGGCCCCGCCGCCACTGACCGGCCGACCCGCCGGGTCGCGCCCTGCCTGCCGGCGATGCCGGGATCAGGGCCGCGACCCGGCAGCACCGCTAGGCCATGGAAAGGCGGTGACTGGTCCGAACGAACGCTGAGCCCGGATTCGCGCGCTCGGAGGCCGGCCCTCGCCCGGCGCTCGCGGCCGCCCCACGCGCTGAGACGGTAGACGACTTGCCCCCCCTGACCCCCCGGCGTCAGGGGGAGGGGGGGATGGGCGACATCCGGACTTGACATTTCAGCCGCGGTCGATTGCCAGCATCCCGGAGCCGCCCTAGAATCCGAGTTTGAGCAAGCTTGCATGCCACTGGCGGCAAGCGCGCGAAAAGGAAGTCGTCCTGACCCAACCACGGGGCGTTGTCGCCCCGTCTCTGGTTCAGCACCTTCACAACCGAATAAAGAGGTGAACCAACGAATGTTCGTTTACGTCGTTCTGTTGTTGGTGGGCACCGCGATCCTCAGTGGCGGCGTCGTGTTCTTCGTCGCCCGGTCCCGCTTCACGCGCCAGCAGCGCAGCGAGCTGCTGGAGGTCGAGGCAAGGGCTCAACAGCGCCTCTCCGAGATCGAGAGCCGGGCCAAGGAGCGCCTGCTCGAGGCCAAGGAAGAGGCGGTCCGGATCCGGACCCAGGCCGATGAAGAGGCGCGGGAGACCAGGGTTCAGGCCCAGCAGACCCAGCGCCGGCTCCACCACAAGGAGGAGATCCTGGAGCGCCGGGTCGACGAGGTCGGCCGCCGCGAGCAGGGCATCGGCGCCAAGGAGCGCGTGCTGGACGAGCTCCGTGCCCAGCTCGAGGACGCCAATCGACAGCAGCTCAAGGAACTGGAGCGGGTCGCCAGCATGACCCGCCAGGAAGCGCAGGGCATCCTCATGGGCCAGGTCGAGCAGGATCTGCGCAACGAGATCGCCCGCCGGGTCAGGGAGGCCGAGCTGGCCGCTCGCGACGAGAGCGAGCGGCGCGCCCGAGCCATCGTGACCGAGGCGATCCAGCGGGTCGCCGCCGACCAGACCGCCGAGACGTCGGTCTCGGTGCTGCCGCTTCCGAACGAGGAGATCAAGGGCCGCATCATCGGTCGCGAGGGCCGCAACATCCGCGCGCTCCAGCAGGCGACCGGGATCGACCTCATCATCGACGACACCCCCGAGGCGATCGTGATCAGCGGCTTCGACCCGGTCCGCCGCGAGGTGGCCCGGACGGCGCTCAACAAGCTGATCGTCGACGGTCGCATCCATCCCGCCCGAATCGAGGAGACCGTGGCCAAGGCGCGGCAGGAGGTCCTGCAGCGCATCAAGGACGAGGGGGAGGCAGCCGTCCTGGAGGTAGGGCTCCAGGGCCTTCATCCGGAGATCGTCCGCAATCTGGGCGTGCTCCGGTTCAGGACCAGCTACGGGCAGCAGGTCCTCAGCCACTCGAAGGAGGTGGCCTACCTCTCGGCGACCATGGCCGCCGAGATCGGTGCCGACGTCAGGATCGCCAAGATGGCGGGCCTGCTGCACGACATCGGCAAGGCCATCGACCACGAGATCGAAGGTTCCCACGCCGTGATCGGGGCCGATCTGGTCCAGCGCCACGGCGTTCCGGCTCCCGTGGTGCACGCGATCCGCGCCCACCACTACGACGAGGAGCCCCACACCATCGAAGCGTTCCTGTTGATCGCGGCCGACGCAATCTCGGCCGCCCGCCCCGGCGCCAGGCGCGAGACCCTCGACGCCTACATCAAGCGCCTGGAGAAGCTCGAGCAGATCGCGAACTCCTTCCAGGGAGTGCTGCAGTCTTACGCGATCCAGGCCGGTCGCGAGGTGCGAATCCTCGTGCGGCCCGAGCAGGTGGACGATTCATCGGCACAGCTCATGGCTCGCGAGATCGCCAAGCGGATCGAGAGCGAGCTCAGCTACCCGGGCCAGATCCGGGTCACGGTGGTCCGGGAGACCCGGGCGATCGAGTACGCGAAATAGTCAGGGAGGCCTGCCCGTTGGGCGGCCTCCCTTTTCTTTTTGTCCCGGTCCGCGGAACAACCGGCGCGCCTTTTCTGCTTTCCTTGTCCGCGATGACCGAGGACGGCGCGGACGACTTCCGGATCCTCTTCGTGGCCGACGTGGTCGGCCGGCCCGGGCGTGCGGCCGTCGCGGCCCTGCTGCCCCGCCTCAGGGCCGAGCTCGACCCGCACCTGACGATCGTCAATGGCGAGAACTCGGCCGGCGGTTTCGGGATCACGGCGGGCACCGCCCGAGAACTCCAGTCAAGCGGCGCCGACGTCATCACCACCGGCAACCATGTGTGGGACCAGAAGCAGTTCGTCGATGAGATCACTCAGGTCGAGCGGGTGCTGCGTCCATGCAACTATCCGCCCGGCGCGCCGGGCACAGGCGAGATCGTCGTGGAGGCGGATGGCGAAGAGGTGCTGGTCATGAACCTGCAGGGCCGCGTCTTCCTGCCCGAGCTCGACAACCCGTTCCGGTGCGCCGACGCGGTGCTGGCCCGCCACCCCGGCACACGGATCGTGTTCTGCGACATGCACGCGGAGGCGACCTCCGAGAAGGTCGCGATGGGATGGCACCTGGATGGCCGCGCGAGCGCTGTCGTGGGTACCCACACGCACGTCGCGACCGCCGATGCCCGGGTGCTGCCGGGCGGCACGGCCTATGTCACCGACGTCGGCATGGTCGGTCCTCGGGACGGCGTGCTCGGCGTGCAGAAGGAGGCGGCGCTGCATCGTTTCCTGACCGGGATGCCGCACCGGTTCGAGACCGCATCGGGCGCCGTGACTTTCAACTCGGTACTGGTTACGATAGGCAGACGCACCGGACGTGCCACTTCAATCCAACGCTTCGATAGAGAACACACTTGACGGGGGATGTTCCAGCAATGACCGGGGAGGGGCGCACACCGGTGGAGGTGCTCAAGGTATCGGCGACCTCGAAGCCGGTGGCGGTGGCCGGTGCCATCGCGGGTGTGATACGGAACCAGGGACGGGTCGAGGTCCAGGCGATCGGCGCCGGCGCCATCAACCAGGCGGTCAAGGCGATCGCGATCTCGCGTGGCTACGTGGCTCCAGGCGGACTGGACATCGTGTGCATACCGTCGTTCATCGACATCTCGATCGACGGAGAGGAGCGCACCGGGATCAGGCTGCTCGTCGAGGTGCGCTGACCCGGAGCGGGCGGTGCGGCCGGCATCCTGGATATCCTGAGCGCTGACACTGCCGTGAGAACGTTCCACGTCTGGACGATCGGCTGCCAGATGAACCTGGCCGACTCGGAGAGCCTGGCACGCCAGCTGCTGGCGGCCGGCTACCGGGAGGCGCCGGACCTCGAGCGGGCGGACATCGCCATCCTGAACACCTGCGTGGTGCGTCAGGCGAGCGAGGACAAGGTGTACTCGAAGCTCCACGAGCTCCGCCGCTGGAAGACGCCGGAGCGGACCATCGCGGTCACCGGCTGCATCGTGCGCAAGGAGGGCGAGGCGCTCCAGGAGCGGTTCTCGCACCTCGACGCCGTCGTGCCGATCGGCGACTACGAGCCGTTCCTGGCGGACCTGCAGGCCCGCTACGACTACGCCATGGGTGAGCCGCTGCCGGCAGCCGGCCGGACCGGGATCAGCCACTACGTCAACGTGATCCAGGGCTGCGACCACAACTGCACCTTCTGCATCGTGCCGAAGGTGCGTGGTCGCGAGGTGCACGTGCCGGCGGCGCGCGTGCTCGAGGAGTGCCGCCGGGCCGTCGCGGATGGCGCGCGCGAGGTCGTCCTGCTGGGCCAGAACGTCGACGACTATCGCGACCCGGGCGGCGCCGGCGGTCTGGCCGCGCTGGTCGCGGGGGTCGAGGGCATCCCCGGCCTCAAGCGCGTGCGCTTCATGACCTCGCACCCGCAGGACCTGGAGATGGAGCTGCTGGACGTCATGGCCAGCTCGCCGGTCGTCGCCCACGAGCTGCAGCTCCCGGTCCAGTC
>DASYBH010000342.1:0-3833 GCA_036500885.1 Candidatus Dormiibacterota bacterium | reverse complement strand
GGCTTCGCCCGAGTGTGTGAGTGCATCTTCCCAAGATCGCCCAGCCTCGACTACAGACGCGAAGCGCTGGGCCGGAGGCCCCCCAAACGTCCCGGACAAGAGGGGGGGTTCCGGAAGGGGGGGCCTGCCCCCCCTTGCACTTAGAGCCGCCGGTCCAGCTCCCGAAAGAAGCCCTGCTCGCGCCACGCGGCCCGGTTGCCGACCACGTAGAGGCGGAGCCGGGCGCGCGTCACCGCCACGTTCAGGATGTTCGGCGCCTCACCCGCCCACTGCAGGGCGCGCGGACGGCTGGGATTGCCGCCGAGCAGCAGGACGACGGCCTCCGCCTCCTTGCCCTGGAAGGTGTGGATCGTGCCGATGCCCTTCTCCACCCAGTCGGCGACCACCGGCGCGGGGCGGCCGGTCCGGGGATCGCGCCATCGCTGCCGGAACAGGCGCCGCGCCCGCGCCGCCACGCTGCGGAACGGCGAGATGACGAACACGTCCGGCCGGCGGCCGTGGATGAAGTCCTCGCGCAGCAGCGCGTCGAGGAGCGTGGCCACCTCCTCGCCCTCCTCGTCGATCCAGTGCTCCTCGGCGACCTGACCGCGGACGTCCACCCAGCGGGTCGGGCCCAGCACGTCGCCCACCGGCGAGGCACGCTCGATCGTCGCCGGGACCATCAGGCCGTCGTAGGCGATGGTGTTCGAGATCTCGAACATGGGGCTGAGGCAGCGGCGGTGGACGCGCAGGGGACAGCCGAGCCAGGTCCCGTCCCGCAGGCGGGTGCCGACCGGGTTGGCGTGGTCGGCGATCACCTGGACCGACGTGACCGACGGGTCCCAGAACGGGTCGACACGCGACCGCTCGCGCAGGCGCTCGTAGACCCTCGCCGGCAGGGTGACGACGGGCGGGATCTGCCGCGGGTCCCCGATGACCAGGGCGCGCCGCGACCGCCACAGCGCGCCGACGGCGTGCGCGGGCTGGGCCTGGCCGGCCTCGTCGATGAAGAGCCAGCCCAGCTCCTCTCGCCCCATGCCCCGGAAGAGCCGGGCGAACGAGGCGAAGGTCGTGGACACGACCGGAACGACGAGAAAGAGGGACGACCACAGGTGCGCCACCATCCGGCCGTTGGCGGCCGAGCCGGCGGGATCGAGCCGGCCGGTCACCAGGTTGATCACCTGCGAGAGGTTCTCGCGGAGTGGCGCCGCGGCGGCGAGCGCCCGATGGAGCGTCATCGCCGCCACGAACACCTCGGCGCGGCAGCGGTCGTGCGCCGCCGAGATCCAGGGCAGCATGCGCTGCCGCTCGTCGTCCGGGCGGCTCCAGAACTCCGCGTCGTGAGCGCGCGCCGCCTGGATCGCCCGCTCGCGGTGCGCCCGCTCGCGGTCGAGAGCCGCGCGGAAGGCCGCCCGCGCCGCGTCCCAGTCGGGGCCGTCGCCGGACGCCATCGCCTCGCGCAGCGTCGGCTCGCGGAACCACACGCGGTTGGCGAACCGGCGCCGGTTCCTGGCGTTGCCGAGGACCGCGGCGATCAGGCCCCAGGCCGGCGTGCCAGGGTGGTCGCGACCCGCGGCGGTCAGCGAGCTGGCCACCTCCCGGAAATAGTCCAGCCGGGAGCGGACGGACTCGTCGATCGTGTCGATCGCCGGGATCTCGAGGGTGACGTTCTCGACCGCTCCGTTGATGGAGGACGCCACGACCATCTCGAACCCGCGCAGCTCGGGCTTCACGCGCCAGGCGCCGCGCGACTGGCTCCCCGCCGTCACCCGCTCGCCGCGTTCGAACGCGTCCTCGGGCCGCTCCAGCTCGGCGAGCCGCCTGGCGCGCTCGGTGATCACGGCGGCGATGACGTCCCTCAGGAGGGTCGTCTTGCCCGTGCCCGGCGGACCGTTGATCGAGAAGAGCCCACCGGCGGGGAGCAACCGCGCCATGGCGAGGTCGATGGCCGCCTGCTGCATCAGCGACTGCGGCGCCAGGCCCGGCGCCGGCCACCGGCCCGCCGGCACCGCGTCCGGCCGCACGGCCTCGCTCATGGCCCGCACGTCCCGCCAGATGTCCGTCCGCTGGACCTGGTCGGACCGCCGCAGGAACGGCCCCAGGGCGGCGCCGGCGTCGCTCTTGACCACCGCGGCGCGGACCTGCTCCAGGTCGTCGAGGTAGAAGCTGTTCACCACGTCGTCGTCGGCCGCCTCGGTGGTCTCGTGACGCCACGACCGCCGCACCACGGCGACGAACCGGGACGGCCGGGGCGGCGACCAGCCGATCTCCGCAGTGATCGACTCGATCTCGGCGGTGAGGTCGGCCGCCGTCATCGAGGCGGCGATCTCGGCCGACTCCTCGTCGGGGTCCTCCGATCGCCACCGGCGGGCGAACGCGGTCGCGGCCTCCCCGCTCGCCGCCTGGAAGCCGCGGAGGGGAAGGCCCTGCCGGAGCTGGCCCAGGGCCCAGGGAAAGCTCGCCAGGACGAAGGTCCTGCCGGCGGGGACCCCGCGGTGGTCCACCGCGAACCCGGCGAGGCAGCCTTCCTGCAGCGAGCGCTCGCGGTCGGCGGGCAGCTGGACCTCGAGGCGGTCCGGGTCGTCGCGGCTCGCCTCCAGGGACCTCAGCAGCTCGGCGATCGCGTCGTCGTGGCGGAAGAGGCCGAGATAGACGTAGTGGTGGGCGACCCACCGCGTCTCGCGCTCGTCGACGATGGGCTCGACCGGCCACGGCGGGGCCTGCCCGGGCAGGAGCGCCATGTGACCGGGCTCGTCACCCGGCGCCGCGGGCAGTTCGCGGGCCGACGGCGCCGGCACGCGCGGCAGGGTCAGTATCTCGGTCTCGTACCAGAACCGAAGGACCTCGGCGTCGATCGTCATTCGAGTTCAAGAACTCTACGGTCGGCCGGGGGGGTAGCATCTCGCCGGGCTCGCGCGTCACAATGCTGGCGCCTGTGGCCACGACCATCGAATCGCCACGCCCGCCCGGCATCTCCCGCGCGACCCGCGTCATCCTGGTCGCCGGCGGGATGCTCTTCGCGGTCGTGGCCGCCGGCGCTGTGGCGCTCGTCGTCGTGCTCCACACGCTCGGACTGGGCCCTGGCTCGAGCACCGTGCACGTGATCGGCAGGGCGATGGAGCCGGCAGTCCACGACGGGGACTATCTCGTAGTCCAGCCGTACACGAGCGCCGGTCCGCGAGTCGGGGACATCGTGATCGTGCAGGACCCCTTCGACTCGTCCCGCACCTTCGTCAAGCGCGTGGTGGCGGTGCCGGGCCAGACCGTGTCGATCCGCGACGCCCGGCTGATCGTCGATGGCCGGCCCCAGCCGGAGCCGTACCTGGAGGGCGGCGTGCAATGGACGACGCCCGACAGCTGGCCGGGCGGCGGCGGGTCGGTGACCCTCGGCGCCAGCGAGTACTTCGTGCTCGGTGACAACCGGGATCACTCCGCCGACTCGCGTGTCTTCGGGCCCGTACGGCGGGCCGCCATCCACGGGCGGGCCATACGCATCCTCGTGCCTTCGGACCACGCCCGCGTCCTCTGACCCCGGAGCGTCGGCAGGCGCCCGCGGTCGCGGCCGACAATGGGCAGCCATGGCAGGGTTGTCGGCCCGCGTGCTGGCGCGCATCTGGCATGCCATGAGCGGCCGCATGCAGTGGCGCCTGCTGTGGTTGACCCAGGCCAGGTTCATGGTCAGCGTGTGCGGGGTCATCCGGGATGACCGGGGACGGGTCCTGCTCCTCCGGCACCGGTTCTGGCCCGAGGGCTCGTGGGGCCTGCCCGGGGGGTACGCGCACCCTGGCGAGCGGCTGGAGGACGCCCTGGCCCGCGAGCTGCGTGAGGAGACCGGGTTCCGCATCGCCGGGCAG